>NZ_JAQIBB010000047.1:0-37665 GCF_027920745.1 Gallibacterium faecale
TGCAGCTACAGTGGAGCAACTACGTACAATGAATGGTAATTTTGACCGTAGAATCAATCGTTTGGAAAATGATTTAGATGGCGTGGCAGCAACAGCTGCAGCAATGTCCAGCTTACCGCAATCTTATATTCCAGGTAAGAGTATGGTTGCAGTTGGTGCTGGAACACACCGTGCACAACAAGCAGTGGCAATTGGCGTTTCTCGGGTTTCTGACAATGGGAAAATTATTCTTAAACTTAATGCTGGCCATAACACTACAGGTAATACTTCAGTTGGACTTGGTGCTGGCTTTTTGTTTTAATTTCTAACTCTCAAAAATATGCAGAAAATTTTTTGTTTTTTTGCCTTTAATACTGAAAAACGATAACAAAAAACCGCCCAACAGGCGGTTTTTATTTTAAGAATAGTTATTCAAATTAACCTAATAACTCACGTAATGCCTTACCGATATCAGCCAAGCTACGTACGGTCTTCACACCAGCAGCTTCAAGTGCGGCATATTTTTCATCAGCTGTACCTTTACCACCACTGATAATTGCACCCGCGTGTCCCATACGTTTGCCTTTTGGCGCAGTTACACCTGCAATATAAGACACAACTGGTTTAGTCACGTGTTGTTTAATATAGGCAGCCGCTTCTTCTTCAGCAGAACCACCAATTTCACCGATCATCACAATTGCTTTAGTTTCAGGATCAGCTTCAAATAATTTTAAGATATCAATAAAGCTTGAACCTGGAATTGGGTCACCACCGATACCAACACAGGTAGATTGACCATAACCTTCATCCGTAGTTTGTTTTACAGCTTCATAAGTCAAAGTACCTGAACGAGAAACAATACCAATACTACCTTTTTTATGGATATGTGCTGGCATAATTCCAATTTTACATTCACCCGGAGTAATCACGCCTGGGCAGTTAGGTCCAATCATTCGTACACCAGTTTGATTCAATTTTTGTTTTACTACTAACATATCCACTGTTGGAATACCTTCGGTAATACAAACAACTAATTGAATACCAGCATCAATCGCTTCTAAAATAGCATCTTTACAACCTGGTGCTGGTACATAAATTACAGAAGCTGTTGCACCTGTGGCTTCTACCGCTTCACGCACAGTATTGAATACTGGTAAACCTAAATGCGTTGTGCCGCCTTTATTTGGCGATACGCCACCAACAAGTTGTGTACCATAAGCTAAAGCTTGTTCTGAATGGAAGGTTCCTTGGCCGCCAGTGAAGCCCTGACAAATTACTTTAGTATTTTTATCAATTAAAATAGACATTATTTTTCCTCCGCAGCTTTAACCACTAATTTCGCCGCTTCTGTTAATGAGTTAGCAGCCATAATTGTAAGTCCACTATTTGCTAGAATTTCACGACCTAATTCCGCATTATTCCCTTCTAATCTCACGACAACTGGTACATTAATACCCACTTCTTTTACTGCATCAATAATACCGTTCGCAATAAGATCACAGCGTACAATACCCCCAAAGATATTTACTAATACAGCTTTTACATTCTTATCTGAAAGGATAATTTTGAATGCCGTCGCAACGCGTTCTTTGGTTGCACCGCCACCAACATCAAGGAAGTTTGCTGGATTACCACCATGTAATTTAACAATATCCATAGTTCCCATAGCTAAGCCTGCACCATTCACCATACAACCAATATTGCCATCAAGTGCAACATAGTTAAGTTGTGACTCTTCAGCCTCTGCTTCACGTGGATCTTCTTGGCTTAAATCACGCATTGCGAGTAAATCTGGATGACGATAAAGTGCATTACCATCAATGACAACTTTCGCATCTAAACAATGCAACTTATCATTATCTAAAATCACTAATGGGTTGATTTCTAATAATGCTGCGTCTTTTTCAATAAAGAGTTTGGTTAATTGGCAGAACATTTGGGTAAATTGTTTAGTTTGCTCTGGATTTAACCCTAATTTAAATGCCAACTCACGACCTTGGTAAGGCATACCACCAATCAATGCATCAACATAAACTTTATGTAATAAATGCGGTGTTTTTGCCGCAACTTCTTCAATATTTACGCCACCTTCGGTTGATGCCATAAATACGACTGATTGTGATGAACGATCAATTACCATACCAACATAGAGTTCTTTTTTGATATTTGATGACTGTTCAACATAAATTGTATTTACTGGCTGACCATTTGCATCTGTTTGGAAAGTGACCAAACGTTTGCCTAACCAGCGATCAAAAAATTCTGCGACTTCTTGCTCTGAACGAACGAGTTTTACCCCACCAGCTTTACCACGTCCACCAGCATGAACTTGACATTTTACCACCCATTCATTGCCGCCTAATGTTTTCATTGCTTGTAAACCTTCTTCTAGGTTTTGGCAAGCGATCCCTTTACTCACAGGTAATTTGTATTCAGCAAAAATTTGCTTACTTTGATATTCATGTAAATTCATGCTTTCTCCTATTGATTGCGTACCTGCCATAACCCTATGGCAGGTATTAAGTAAAATGTGATGATTAGTGAGATTAAATTTCTAATAAAATACGTGTTGGATCTTCTAATAACTCTTTAATTGTGACTAGGAAACCAACTGACTCTCTACCATCAACTAAACGGTGATCGTATGACAACGCAAGATACATCATCGGACGAATTTCCACTTGGCCATTAACAGCGACTGGACGATCTTTGATGGCATGCATACCTAAAATTGCACTTTGTGGTGGGTTAATGATTGGTGTTGACATCAATGAACCGAAGACACCGCCATTAGTAATGGTGAAATTTCCACCCGTTAAGTCTTCAACAGTTAATTTTCCGTCACGACCTTTTTCAGCTAACACTTTAATTTGTTTTTCAATTTCAGCCATACTGAGTTGGTCACAATCGCGTAATACTGGAGTAACTAAACCGCGTGGTGTCGAAACGGCAATACTAATATCAAAGTAATTGTGATATACAATATCATCGCCATCTAAAGACGCATTGATTTCTGGGTAACGTTTTAATGCTTCAACAACCGCTTTCACATAGAAAGACATAAAACCTAAACGTACACCATGTTTTTTCTCGAATTGCTCACCATATTGTTTACGTAATTTTTTGATTGGTGTCATATCCAATTCATTGAACGTAGTAAGCATTGCTGTACTATTTTTTGCTTCTAATAAGCGTTCTGCGATACGTTTACGTAAACGTGTCATTGGTACACGTTTCTCACTGCGTGCAGTTAATACTGGCACCACTTCTGCTGCGGCCGGTGCTGAGCTATTAGAAGCAGCATAAGCCTCAACATCTTCACGCGTTAAACGACCGCCAACACCCGATCCTTTAATTTTACTTGGATCGAGCTCTTTTTCTGCTAATAGGCGACGAACTGCTGGGCTTAATGCATCATTTGAACTTTCTGGTTCAATCGCCGCATGTTGACGATCTGCTGGTGTTGGCTCAGTTTTACTTACACTCGTTTTTGTTTCTTCGCCTTCTTTCACTTCACGAAGTTTACCCAATAATTGTTTACTAACAACTGTTGCGCCTTCTTCTTCAACAATACTGTCTAAGACACCATCAATACTCGCAGGAACTTCTAACACAACTTTATCGGTTTCAATTTCAACAAGCACTTCATCACGTTTAACAAAATCACCTGCTTTTTTATGCCAAGTTGCTACAGTTGCATCTGCAACGGATTCAGGCAAATCAGGAACAACAATTTCAACATTACTCATTTATATATCCTCTACTTAGTTAGATTCTGTTTATTCAATAGTTAACGCATCATCAATCAACGCTTTTTGTTGTTTGATATGTAATGACATATAACCAACCGCTGGCGATGCAGATGCTGGACGTCCTGCATAACGCAACTTCGCTCCTTCAGGTAAAGAAGCATAGAAATTATGTTGACTACAATACCAAGCTCCTTGATTTTGTGGTTCTTCTTGACACCATACAAAATCATTTACATGTTGATAATCAGATAAAATTTCTTTCATTTCTGCGTGTGGATAAGGATAAAGTTGTTCAATACGAATTAACGCAATATCCGTAATTTCACGTTTACGTCTTTCTTCTAATAAATCGTAATAAACCTTACCTGAACACAACACAACACGTTTCACTTGTTTTGGATCTAAATTATCAATTTCACCAATTGCATTCTTAAATTCGCCGTTATATAGCTCACTCATTTCAGAAACCGCAAGCGGATGACGCAATAAAGATTTTGGTGTAATCACAATTAACGGACGACGGACTTTACGCAATAGCTGGCGTCTTAACATATGATAAACCTGTGCTGGTGTTGAAGGGACACACACTTGAATATTATCTTCTGCACAAAGTTGTAAATAACGTTCTAGACGAGCGGATGAATGTTCTGGACCTTGACCTTCATAACCATGTGGCAACAACATAACCAAACCACACATTCTTCCCCATTTTTGCTCACCTGAACTGATGAATTGATCAATTACCACTTGAGCAACGTTAGCGAAATCACCAAATTGAGCTTCCCATAGTGTTAATGTTCTTGGGGTTGTTGTCGCAAAACCGTACTCAAACGCTAATACAGACTCTTCTGAAAGCACAGAATCCCATACTTCAAATTCCCCCTGTTGATCATGTAGATGTTGTAATGGAGTATAAGTCGTACCATTTTCTTGGTTATGCAATACCGCATGACGGTGGAAGAAAGTACCGCGTCCAGCGTCTTCACCTGATAAGCGGATATGATTTCCTTCATCTAATAGGGTTGCATACGCCATAGATTCAGCCATTCCCCAGTCAAATGGTTTTTCACCACGTGCCATTGCTTGACGATCGGTATAAATTTTTGCTACGCGGCTTTGTAGCGGGTGATCTTCTGGATATTCACTAATTTTATGTGCTAAGGCTTTAAACCGTTCTTCTGGGAATTTGCTTTCATAAGGAGATGTCCAGCTATGATTTAAGTATGGCAACCAGTCGATCTTATTCATATCAATTGGAATATACTCTGGTACGACACACTCCCCTTTATCTAAGGCATCACGATAATCATTAACAAACACATTCGCTTCTTCCTCAGTAATGACTTTTTGTTCAACTAAGAAATCAGCGTACACTTTACGTGGGGTTGGATGACCTTTAATTTTCTTATACATCAATGGTTGAGTTGCTGAAGGTTCATCTGCTTCATTATGACCATGGCGGCGATAAGAAATTAAATCAATAAAAATATCACGTTTAAATTTTGTACGATATTCAACTGCAATACGTCCTGCAAATGCAACTGCTTCAGGATCATCACCATTAACATGAATAATTGGTGCTTGAATCATCTTTGCAATATCTGTGCAGTATTCTGTTGAACGAGTATCGTGCGGATTAGAAGTGGTAAAGCCAATTTGGTTATTGATGACAATACGAATTGTGCCTCCTACTGTATAACCGCGAGTCGCTGACATATTTAAAGTTTCTTGCACAATACCTTGACCTGCGACTGCTGAGTCACCATGCACAGTCACTGCTAATACACTTTTACGCTCCATATCATGACCACGATTCTGTCTTGCACGTACTGAACCAATCACTACTGGGCTGACAATTTCTAAGTGAGATGGGTTAAAAGCTAATGCTAAATGAACATATCCTTCATCAGTCACAAAATTTGATGAGAAACCTTGGTGATATTTTACGTCCCCTGTTCTATTGGTAGCGTGCTTACCTGCAAATTCATCAAATAGCTCACTTGGCTTTTTACCAAGCACATTCACTAACATATTTAAACGACCACGGTGTGCCATTCCCATAACAACATCTTTTACACCTTGCTTACTTGCATGGCGAATAATCTCTTTCATCAATGGAATAAAGGCATCACTTCCTTCTAACGAGAAGCGTTTTGCACCTGGAAATTTCGCACCTAAATAACGTTCTAAACCATCTGCGGCAGTTAATTCTTTTAAGAAAGTTAATTGTTCTTCTTTAGTAAATAATGGTTTATTTAATACACTTTCAATTTTTTCTTGTAACCAACGACGGATTTCAATATCCGTAATGTGCATAAACTCTAAGCCGATATGGCCACAATAGGTTTCTTTTAATGCTTTATTAATTTCACGTAGCGTCATGCTTTCTCGTTGATACACATAATGACCAATATTAAAGCGTTCATCTAACTCTTCATCCGAGAAACCATGATAATGAAAATCTAGTTCATCAATTTCTGGACGATTCCACATTTTTAATGGGTCCAAATCTGCATTTAAATGTCCACGGAAACGGTAAGCATTAATCCATTGTAATAAACGAACTTGTTTCGCACCTGCTTCAGGATCAATCACGGTTTGTTGATTACGACGGCCTTCGCTAGCTAAACGGCGGAAATAATCTTTTATTGGAGTATGAGGTTGATCATTTTCTGCTTTCCATTGTTGGAAAATTGATTGCCATTCGGAGGAAACACTATTTGGGTCGGTTAAATAAGATTCATAAAGATCTTCAATATAAGATTGGTTGGCGCCTCCAAATGCGGTTGAGGCTAACCACTCCTTCATTGTATTGTTAGATTGCATTGATAAGTCCTTCATTTTTTACTTACAACAGTTGCGCTACAACTTTTTTTTGCTAAGTTATAAGAGCAATAATTAAATTTAATATTAACCTTATAAAATAGCTAGAAGATTCACTCTAAATTGGAGTATGCTTATTATCAACCATAAAAAAATTATTTTCTGTGACATTTGTTACATTTTTAACAAAAACAAAACAAACAATCCTTAAAAATTTTTTGATCTACCTCTAATTTTAAAAAAAAACAGAGGGCAGTATCAGAGCAATGGTGATATATTGCATAACAAGTTATTAACATATATGTAAATGAACTAACAATATCATACTGACTTATTTCTAAGAATGACAATAGAAGGAGGAATTATATGTCAGAAGAACTTACTGCAAAGTTAACGCTTAGTGATGGACGTGAATATGACCTACCAGTACATAGAGCAACACTAGGCTATGATGCAGTTGATGTGCAGTCATTAACCTCACAAAAACTTTTCACTTTTGACCCAGGACTAATGTCTACCGCCACTTGCAAATCATCTATTACTTATATCGATGGCGATCAAGGAATTTTATTACACCGCGGTTATCCAATTGACCAACTTGCAGAAAATGCAGATTATTTAGAAGTTGCTTATTTACTCCTTTTCGGCGAACGCCCTACTCCAGAACAACATAAAGAATTCACTCAATTAGTTAAAAAACATACTCTCGTTCATGAACAACTTAGCCGTTTCTTCCACGGTTTCCGTCGTGACTCTCACCCAATGGCAGTAATGTGTGGTGTTAGTGGTGCTTTAGCAGCGTTCTATCATGACTCTACTGATGTACGTGATGTAAGACACAGAGAA
Source organism: Gallibacterium faecale (assembly GCF_027920745.1). NCBI lineage: Bacteria > Pseudomonadati > Pseudomonadota > Gammaproteobacteria > Pasteurellales > Pasteurellaceae > Gallibacterium > Gallibacterium faecale. The sequence goes on from NZ_JAQIBB010000047.1 coordinate 7,401, forward strand.
TTAACCGCAATTCGTTTATTGGCTAAAATGCCAACCCTGGCGGCGATGTGTTACAAATACTCTATCGGTCAGCCATTTATGTTCCCACAAAACCACCTCTCTTATGCAGGTAACTTCTTATATATGATGTTTGCAACACCATGCGAACCTTATGTCGTTAATCCTGTATTAGAAAGAGCGATGGATCGTATCTTTATTCTTCATGCTGACCATGAACAAAATGCTTCTACTTCAACTGTGCGTACTGCGGCTTCTTCTGGTGCCAACCCATTCGCTTGTATCGCTGCAGGGATTGCTTCACTTTGGGGACCAGCTCATGGTGGTGCAAATGAAGCTTGTATCAATATGTTAGAAGAAATTGGTACTGTGGATCGTATCCCTGAATTTATTGCACGTGCTAAAGATAAAAATGATCCATTCCGTCTCATGGGATTCGGTCACCGTGTATATAAAAACTATGACCCACGTGCCAAAGTAATGCGTCAAACTTGTCACGAAGTATTACAAGAGTTGAAGATTGATAATCCATTATTCGATGTGGCAATGGAATTAGAGCGTATTGCATTAAATGACCCATACTTCATTGAGAAAAATCTCTATCCAAATGTGGACTTCTATTCAGGTATTATCTTAAAAGCAATCGGTATCCCAACTTCAATGTTTACTGTAATGTTTGCTTTAGGCCGTACCGTAGGTTGGATTGCTCACTGGAAAGAAATGTATAATCAAGGCAACTTCAAAATTGTTCGTCCTCGTCAAATTTATACTGGCGAACCTCAACGTGATTTTGAACCAATGGATAAAATTTAACTTCCTCCTACCTTGACGTTTACCCACACTTTTAGCAATAAAAGTGTGGGATTTTTTTATTCTATTTACACTATTTTTTATTGCTTCTATCTACTTGCATACCTGAATTGACAAGCTGTTTTCCTCGAATAAAACCTTGACTTTGATCACAAAAAAAATAAAATGAACGAACGTTCATTCACAGCCAATAGGAGGAGAAAATAAAGCAGATGACAGCAGAAAATGAAATGCTTCAGCAAATTTTTCATTCTACTGAAAAATTAATTGCTCAATATGGTATTCACCAACTTTCTATGCAAAAAATTGCAAAAGAAGCTGGAATTGCTGCCGGTACAATCTACATCTATTTCAAAAGTAAAGAAGAATTATTGCGTCGCTTAGCATTCAATATTTTTCAGCAAGTACAAGAATGTATTGATCGCGGAGTAAATCCTGATATGCCTCTCTTTGAACAATATCGTCAGATGTGGTGGAATATTTGGCATTTTCTCCATAACAACCCTCAAATTATTCTGAACGTCAATCAATACAAAGCGTTACCTGATTTTTATGAAATGACAAGAGAGTGTCATAACCCAGAAGAAGACGCTTGGTTTAAATTTGTACGCCAAGGCCAACAATCTGGTCAATTAGCCAACCTACCAAAAGAAGTCTTATTCAGTTTAAGCTTGGAAAGTGCTTTTAAGATGGTTGAGCAGGATCTGCATTTACATATCAAAACGGATCCTGAGATGTTAGAAAAAGTGATTCAACATAGCTGGAATGCGATTTTACCACTTGCCTAATAATTTATTATTTTATACGGAGAAACTTAAATGACTGAAATTCAGGCTACCAAGCCTAGTCGTTCAAAGCGCTTTATAGTCAAAGTCGTTTTATTAATTGTTATCTTAATCTTTGCCGTTGTCATTGGTTTAAATATTCTTAAAAAAGTAAAAACTAATGAATTCTTGGCAAATATGCCGCCAAATATCACCCCTGTGACCGCTGTGAAAATTGAACCTCAGGATTGGATTCCAGTATTAAACAGTACTGCCCTCATTCGTCCTAATCAAGGCGCAATGTTGAGTGCACAATCAACAGGTACCATTCAAAGTGTCAATATTCAATCTGGTCAAAAAGTGAAAAAAGGTCAGGTCTTAGTTGAATTAGATAATTCTGTTGAAAAAGCAAATCTTGTTGCTTCAGAAGCTAAACTTCCTGCAGCAAAATTAACATACCAACGTTATCTCTCTTTGGCAAAAACAAATAGTGTATCGAAAACAGAGTTAGACAATGCTAAAGCAGAATATGAAAATTTAGTTGCTACGATTAATGCTCTCAAAGCAACTATTGCGCGTCGTCAAATTATTGCACCATTTGATGGTGAAGCTGGGATCGTGAAAGTCAATGTTGGTGAATACGTTACTGCAGGTACTGAAATCGTACGTGTGGAAGATCGTAGTAAAATGAAAGTGAATTTTGGAATTTCTCAAGATCAACTCAGCCAATTACATCTACAACAACAAGTAAAAGCCACCACAGATGTCTATCCTGATGAAACCTTTAATGCTGAAGTCACTGCGATTGAACCGGCAATTAATAAATCAACCGGTTTAGTTGAAGTTGAAGCAACGTTTGAAGGAAATAGCAAACTCCTTTCAGGAATGTTCGTACATATCCGTGTTGAACGTAAAACTGAATCTAATCAAATTGTCGTTCCACAAGTTGCAATTAGCTACAATATGTATGGCGAAACAGCTTATATCCTTGTTCCTTTAACTGATGAAGACAAAGCAAAATTGGGGGATCAACCTTTAGATAATGTGTATAAAGCACAACAAATTACTGTGCAAACTAAAGATCGTCGTAGTGTATATGCACAACTTGCTCAAAATGAGGCTCTTAAAGCTGGAACCTTTATCATCACTGGTGGCTTACAAAATGTTTCTGGCGGTAGTTATGTAAAAGTTGTTGATAAACCAATTATTGGGGCAACTGAACCAGAAAATAAAAGTAATCTTTAAGCATTAAATGAAGGAAAAAGATGAAATTTACTGATTTGTTTATAAAACGTCCAGTGTTGGCAATTTCGATTAGCTTGTTAATCGTTATTCTCGGTTTACAGGCAATTTCGAAATTATCTGTACGGGAATATCCAAAATTAGTCACTACTGTGATTAATATTACAACCACTTATCCGGGCGCCGATTCGGAATTGGTTGAAGCTTTTGTTACCTCAAAAATTGAAGAAGCGGTAGCTCAAGCGGATAATATCGACTATATGTCATCATCAAGTGCTCAAGGTTCTTCACGTATTACCGTGAAAATGAAATTGAACGCTGATCCAAATGGTGCTTTAGCTGATGTATTAGCAAAAGTGAACTCTGTACGTTCTCAACTTCCATCTGATATTGAAGACCCGACTATCACCTCTTCTACGGGTGGTTCAGGGATTATGTATATTGGTTTTACCTCTAAAGAGCTCAACTCTAGCCAAGTAACTGACTATATTCAACGGGTCGTTAAACCGCAATTCTTTACGGTTTCAGGTGTGGCTAAAGTAGAAGTATTTGGTGGTGCTTCTTACGCATTACGTATTTGGCTACAACCTGAAAAAATGGCTGCTTTAGGGCTTTCATCCACTGATGTAATGGGTGCTTTGTCGAAAAATAACGTACAAACTGCTGCAGGAAGTGCGAACAGTTATTATGTCACTTATAAAAACAAAGTAGAAACCACCACTAAATCAGCTGATGAACTACGTAATCTTGTATTGTTTGCTAAAGATGGCAATGCTGTTAAATTGGGTGATGTTGCTAAAGTTGATTTAGACAAAGAAAGCGATGATGCACGTGCTGCAGCAAATGGTGAAAATGCTGTTGTATTAAGTATTGAACCAGCCTCTGATGCTAACCCGCTAACAGTGGTAAAAAATATTTATCCATTGTATGACTCAATTAAGAAAAGTTTGCCAAACAGTATCGACACTCGTGTTCTCTACGATAAAACTATTGCTATCAATGACTCAATTCATGAAGTGGTACAAACCATTTTAGAAGCGACAGTGATCGTATTAGTGGTTATTACAATGTTCTTAGGATCATTACGGGCGATGATCATTCCAGTTGTTACTATTCCAATCTCCTTGATTGGGGTAATTATGTTATTACAACTGTTTGACTTCTCTATTAACCTGATGACGTTGTTAGCCTTGATTCTCGCAATCGGGCTGGTGGTGGATGATGCGATTGTGGTTTTGGAAAACGTTGACCGCCATATCAAAGAGGGCGAAACACCATTCCGAGCTGCCATTATCGGAACACGTGAAATCGCTACCCCAGTTATTTCGATGACAATCGCACTATGTGCTGTATATTCACCAATGGCATTAATGGGCGGAATTACAGGAACGCTATTTAAAGAGTTTGCATTAACCCTTGCTGGTGCCGTTTTTATTTCTGGAATTATCGCTTTAACATTATCACCAATGATGTGCGGTAATATTTTAAAAGCACATACCAACCCAACCGCATTAGAAGAACGTGTTGAAAGAACTTTAACTCGAGTAACAGATCTCTATCAACGTATGTTAGCTTTAATGCTAAATAGTCGTAAGTTAGTGATCTTTTTTGCAGTATTAATTTTTGCAAGTTTACCGGTGTTAATGAGTAACCTTTCGAGTGAATTAACGCCAACAGAAGATAAAGGTGCAATTTTAGCAATGGGAACCGCACCTTCTAATGCCAATTTAGATTATGTGCAAACTTCAATGAAACAGTATGAAAAGATTCTATCTGATATTCCTGAAGTTGAGTTCTCAATGGTAATTTCTGGGGTGCTGAGTTCAAATCGTTCGATCGCGATTGCAAGCTTAGTAAATTGGAGTAATCGTGATCGCAGCCAAACTGAGATTGCGAATGAAATTAACCAACGTGCAAAAGCGATCCCAGAGATTAGTGTAAATGGTTTCTCATTCCCAGAAATTGAAACTGGTGAACAAGGACCACCGGTGAGTTTTGTAATTACTTCTGCGGATGATATCCATAAACTCGCTTTAATTGCAGATAATGTATTACAAGCAGCAAGAAAATCAGGTAAGTTCATTTATAACAGTCTTGATTTAAAATTTGATACACCGCAAATGCACATTACTATCGACAAAGAAAAAGCCGGTACTTATGGCATTAGTATGCAACAAATTAGCTCTCTACTAGGTAGTTATCTTGCAGGTGGGACTATTACCCGCGTTGGGATTGATGGACGTTCTTATAAAGTGATTTCTGAAGTGCCTCGTGCAGATCGTTTAAATCCAGAAGATTTAAATAATTACTTTGTTACTGCTGCAAATGGTGATTCAGTACCTTTAGGCAATTTAATTAAAATGGAAGTGAATACTGAGCCGCTTTCACTTAGTCGCTTTAACCAATTAAGTTCTGCGGTAATTAGTGCAATTCCTATGCCAACAAGTTCTGTGGGGGATGCAGTAGAATGGTTCCAAAATGAAGGTGCTTCTCTATTACCTACAAATTATAACTATGACTTTAAAGGTGAGGCTCGTCAATTTGTACAAGAAGGAAATGCTCTCGCTGTTACCTTTGTGTTAGCTGTATTGATTATTTTTTTAGTACTTTCGATCCAATTTGAATCAATGCGAGATCCACTCGTTATTATGATCTCGGTTCCATTGGCGATTAGTGGTGCATTATTAACGTTAAATTTACTTTCTTTCTTAGGCGTAGCTGGAAGCACACTTAATATCTATTCAGAAGTTGGTTTGATAACCTTAGTCGGTTTGATTACTAAACATGGTATTTTGATGTGTGAAGTAGCTAAAGAACAGCAGCTTAATTTTGGTAAAAATCGTATTGAAGCGATTAGCTATGCGGCAAAAGTACGGTTACGTCCAATTTTAATGACTACCGCTGCTATGATTGCAGGTTTGATTCCATTACTCTATGCAAGCGGTGCAGGTGCTGTATCACGCTTTAGTATTGGTATTGTGATTGTATCTGGTCTTGCTATTGGTACACTGTTTACATTATTTGTGTTACCAGTGATTTATACCTTAGTTGCAAGTCAGCACAAACCGTTACCGGTATTTGAAGAAAACGCTGAACAATCAACTACTCACTAAGTTCCTTAATCTTAATAAAGGGAGAAACTTTCTCCCTTTATTCCAGTTTAATAACAAAGTCTATTTGATATCTTTGTTCTAATTAACATTTAGGTTTCGCCCTAAAAGGCGACTTCATTTTATTCGCAAGCAAGCTTGCTCACCCTAACGGGCCGTTGCAAGCAACGTTCAAAAAGCGGTCGCTTTTTGTCATTGCTCGTACAAAGAAAACGAAGCAAAAGAAAGTACGCCCTCGCACACTTTTTGAGATGCATAACTAAATTTAGGTTTATCTGCAATCTGATTACTTACCGATATAGGATTTTCTCTGGTTTGATATTTATTTTTTTGCAAAAAAAATCCCGTTCTGCCCTATCAAAAAGAGCGATTTTTTGATACATTTACACCCAATTTTTTCACTGTAAAACAACCCATTTATTACTCAATTAAGCGGAAGATTATGTTTAAAAAAATTCGTGGTTTATTTTCTAATGACCTTTCTATTGATTTAGGAACAGCAAATACTCTTATTTATGTTAAAGGTCAAGGCATCGTCCTTGATGAGCCTTCAGTAGTTGCTATCCGCCAAGATCGTGTTGGCTCACTAAAAAGTATTGCTGCTGTTGGTCGTGAAGCAAAATTAATGTTAGGTAGAACTCCAAAAAGTATTAGTGCGATTCGTCCTATGAAAGATGGGGTAATTGCCGACTTCTTTGTTACTGAAAAAATGTTGCAATATTTCATCAAACAAGTTCATCGCAACAATTTTATGCGTCCAAGTCCTCGTGTGTTAGTGTGTGTCCCAGCAGGTGCAACTCAAGTAGAACGCCGTGCAATCAAAGAATCTGCTTACGGTGCTGGTGCGCGTGAAGTACATTTAATCGAAGAACCAATGGCAGCAGCAATCGGTGCTAAATTACCTGTTTCTGAAGCAACTGGTTCTATGGTAATTGATATTGGTGGTGGTACGACTGAAGTGGCGGTTATCTCATTAAACGGTGTGGTTTATTCCTCTTCCGTTCGTATCGGTGGTGACCGCTTTGATGAAGCAATTATTGCTTATGTACGCCGTACTTTTGGTTCATCTATTGGTGAAACTACCGCAGAAAGAATCAAAAAAGAATTAGCTAGCGCTTATATCCAAGAAGGTGATGAAATCTCAGAAATGGAAGTCCATGGTCATAACCTTGCTGAAGGTGCACCAAGAACATTTACTTTAAATACCCGTGATGTTCTTGAAGCAATTCAACAACCATTAGATGGCATTGTACGTGCAGTACGTACTGCACTTGAACAATGCCCACCAGAGCTTGCTGCCGATATTTTTGAACGCGGTATGGTATTAACTGGTGGCGGTTCATTAATGAAAAATATTGATATCTTACTTTCTAGAGAATCAGGTGTACCGGTTATCGTTGCCGATGATCCATTGACTTGTGTTGCGCGTGGTGGTGGTGAAGCATTAGAAATGATTGATATGCTTGGCGGCGATATTTTTAGTGACGAATAATTTTAACAATTAGACCTACTAAAGCAGCTTGTCAATCAAGCTGCTTTATTTTGTAAGTTTGCATGGTATGAAACCAATTTTTACAAAATCTCCATCTCTCGGTGTTAGGCTTATTTTTGCTGTTATCTTATCGGTAATCTTAATGTTTTCCGATGGTCAAACACGTAATTTATTACAAATTCGTAGTGTATTAGAAACCACTGTGAGTTGGATTTATTATTTGGCGAATACACCTCGTTCTGTGCTAGATGGTGTTTCTGATAATTTGGTCGATACCAGTACCTTACAAATTGAAAATAAAGTCCTTAAGGATCAATTATTAGAAAAAAATGCTGATCTATTACTTTTGGATCAACTTAAAGTTGAAAATCAGCGCTTACGTCTGTTACTCAATTCACCCTTACGCCATGATGAATTCAAAAAAATTGCAGAAGTTTTAACTGCAGAAACAGATCCTTATCGCCAACAAGTCGTTATTAATCAAGGCGAAAAAGACGGTGCTTATGTTGGGCAGCCAGTAATTGATGAAAAAGGCGTTGTTGGACAAATTATCTCCGTAGGTCATAACACCAGTCGGGTTTTATTAATTTCTGATGTCACTCATTCTATTCCATTGCAAGTATTACGCTCAGATATCCGCGTGATTGCTAGTGGAACAGGCCGTCCTAATGAATTAGTCTTAGATAATGTTTCTCGTTCTGCCGATATTGAAAAAGGCGATCTGTTAGTTACATCAGGTCTAGGCCGCCGTTTTCCTGAAGGCTACCCAGTTGCTATTGTGGAATCTGTTTCACGAGAAGGAAATAACTATTTTGCTACAGTAATTGCAAAACCGTTGGCTTCACTCGAACGCCTTCGCTATTTACTATTACTTTGGCCAACTAATGAAGATATGAAACGTTTAAATAGTAATTCACCAGCGCAAATTAAAGAAGTCGTGAAACAGCGTTTATCTTCACAACAAGCTGTACCTCCAGCAGAAGAAAATAATGATTTACCAGCAGATAAATTAGAAAAAACATTACCAACAAAAGAAAAGGTTGAAGAAGAATAGTTATGAGAGCAAATGTTCTATTTCAATGGCTAATGCTCGCAGTTACTTTTGTAATTGCTTTAGTATTTGAAATTATGCCTTGGCCTGCTGATTTCTCAGGCTATCGCCCTGCATGGTTGGTATTAGTCTTACTTTACTGGGTAATGGCTATTCCGGGACGTATTAATATTGGTGTGGCTTTTTTAACCGGTTTAGTATGGGATTTGGTGCTTGGTTCAATCCTTGGTATTCATACACTCATTCTTTCTATTTTTGCTTATTTGATAGCAGTAAATTCTATGATTTTACGCAATCTCTCTTTATGGCAACAAAGCCTATTAGTGATTCTTTGTGTTTTTCTTATTCGTATTGCTATCTTTTTGTTAGAACTTTTCTTACATAGCGCCACCTTTAACTCTCAGGAGTTTGCTGGCGCTATATTAAGCGGTATCTTATGGCCTTGGTTGTTTTTAATCCTACGAGGCCTACGCCGTAAACTTTCGTTACGTTAATCTGCATTAGTGACATTGAGTGGCGGCAATGCAGTAATAATCGCCTTCACCAATGTTGCTAATGGTATTGCAAAAAATACCCCCCAAAATCCCCATAATCCACCAAAAAAGATAACAGAAACAATAATAACTAGTGGGTGTAAATTCACAGCTTCAGAAAAGAGTAATGGCACTAATAAATTACCATCTAAAAGCTGTGTGATCGTGTAAACCAACATAAGATAACCAAACGTTGCTGACCAACCAAATTGGAACAAGGCAACTAAGGCTAATGGAATGGTCACCAATACCGCCCCCACATAAGGCACTAATACTGATAACCCAATCGCTACTGCAAGCAAGAGCGAATAATTAAGCCCGAATAAGAGGAAAGTAATATAGCTGACCACCGTCATCACGATGATTTCTGCAACTTTACCTCGAATATAATTTGCAATTTGTTGCTTCATTTCAGCCCAAACTTGATTTACTAGCTGACGATTTTGCGGTAAAAAACGTGTCACACCAGCAATCAAATACTCTTTATCTTTAATTAAGAAAAAGACCATTAATGGAACTAAAAAAGCATAAATACCAATCGTAACAACACTTACAATTGAAACCAGTGAATAACGTAATGCGGACTCCCCTACCCCTAGGATTTTTTCGCGCACACTATTAAAAATCGTGTCAATCATTGCATAATCGACATATTCTGGATAATTTTCTGGTAATGATAACACCCATTCATGTAGCCGATTACTCATCGTTGGGAGATCTTTTAACAAGTTAATGGTTTGATTCCACAAAGTTGGAATCATCACTAACAAAATAAAAAAGACTGCCGCAATAAATCCCCCTAACACAATAATTAAGGATAATAAATGTGGAAATTTAAAACGTTCTGATAAATATTGAATGGGAAGTTCTAGTAGATAAGCAAGGACAATCGCAATTAATAATGGCGTAAATAGATCACTAAAAAAATAAAAAACAACACAAACAATTAAAATTAAACTAAATAAACCAACAGCTTGTGGATCACTAAAACGCCGTTTATACCACTCTTTAAACACAGATAGCATACTAAAACTCCTTGCCAAAAACGCTTTTAGATTATAAGCAAGTTATTTACTTGAATAAAGAATAAATCTATACTATGTGCACCTTTTCACTAGCTATATCAAGGAAATAAATAATGAGCAACACAACTGAACATCAACTCTATCCACTTTATCAAAAAAGTTGGGTCATTCGTCAAAGTGATCCTGGTGAAGAAGGCGCAATAAACCATTTATTTAAAACCATTTCTATCCAATTAGATGCCATTTATAACCAACAAACTTTCCATTACCAATTTAAGCGTAAAGTAGAAGAGCGTGTTGAATTCACCCAAGAATTTACTGATTTAGAAACCTTATTTAAATTGTTAGGAGAATTTTTAGACGCTGTATCACTTGGCTTACTCGGCGTTAAAATTGGTCAATTACATAGCCAAATCGCTGAAAAGTGATGAATTAGAGATGAAGCTGCTCTTTGACAAACGGAATGGTTAATTTGCGTTGCGCTTGCAAAGAGGCTTTATCTAATTTATCCAAAATTGAAAACAGATAGGTTAAATCACGATCTAAGCGACTTAATAAAAATTTAGCGACTTCATCGGGCAATTCTAATCCTCTTTTACGCGCTGCTTGCTGCAACACAAATGCTTTTTTCTCGTCCGCTAATTCCGCTAATTGATAGGTTTCCCCCCAAGTTAGACGAGAACGTAAATCAGGTAAGTTAATCGCTAATTGTTGAGCTGGTTCATTAGCACTCATCAACAATAATGTTTGACCACGCTCTTTAATTCGATTAAACAGGTCAAAAATTGCCACTTCCCATTCATCATTCCCAGCAATCGCATCAAGATCATCTAAACAGACGAGATCTAACTCTTCTAAGGATTCTAAAATTTCTGGTGAGAAATAATTTGTTTTTGTCAGTGGAATATAGATAGAGGCTCTTTCTTGCTGCAAGAATAGATTATTTGCGGCTTTTAGAATATGCGTTTTACCGCTACTTTTTGTTCCCCATAAATAGAAAAATGGTTGCTGCAACTTGCTAAAATTATCAAACAGCGAATTACATAACACCTGATTATTCTCTGCATCAAAATTATCAAAGGTCTCAGGGTCAAATTCATGAATGGGTAAAGTATATTGATGCTGCAAAAAACTACCTAATGAGCAAAGAAAAAAGTGGTTATAAGAATAAAGAAAAACATCAGCTTGAGCAAGTTTTCAAGCTGATGTTTTCGGGTTAATTCAATTATTTTTCTGCTTTTTGTTCTTTTGGTAACACCAAATTCAATAAAATTGCAACGATGGCACAAAGGCTAATTCCTTTCAAAGAAACTTCGCCAAAATTCACAAACATACCACCAATTCCAAATGTCATTACCACAGAAATAATGCAGAGATTACGTGATTCCGTTACATCTACTTTGCCACGGATTAGGGTACTCATTCCTACTACAGCAATAGAACCAAATACCAACATCATAATACCGCCCATAACAATGGTTGGAATCGTTGAAAGGAATGCCCCAACCTTACCACAGAACGAAATAGCAATCGCCCATACAGCAGCCCAAGTCATAATTGTTGGATTAAAATTACGAGTAAGCATCACAGCTCCTGTTACTTCTGCATAAGTAGTATTTGGTGGGCCACCTAAAAAAGAGGCAACAGAAGTCGCAATTCCATCCCCTAATAATGTACGATGTAACCCTGGTTTCTGTAAAAAGTCTTTCCCAGTTACCGAGCTGATCGCCATAATACCACCAACGTGTTCTACTGCTGGTGCTATCGCAATAGGTAATAAATATAGGATAGCTTCGAGTTTAAACTCTGGGGTTGTAATTGTCGGTAAGCTAAACCAAGGTACATCATAAACAGGTTGTAGATTAATTAATCCCATAAAGGCACAAACAATATACCCTGCCGCAATACCAAACATAATTGGAATTAATTTCATAATTCCTTTTGCAAATACTGCTACACCTAATGTCGTTAATAATGTAATCATTGATACGATAATCGCTTGATCATAGCTATAATTACTATTTTTTCCTAACGCCATATCAACAGCGACTGGGGCTAATCCCATCCCAATAATAATGATCACTGGGCCAACAACAATCGGTGGAAATACTCGTTGTAAAGCCTCAACACCTTTAATTTTGACTAATGCACTTAATGCTACATAAACTAGGCCTGCACAGACAAGACCCCCCATCGTAATCGGTAATCCCCAAGTTGCAATACCATATTGAATTGGTGCAATAAACGCAAAAGAAGAGGCAAGAAAAATCGGCACTTGACGTTTAGTACACAACTGGAACAACAATGTTCCTACCCCCGCTGTCAATAATGCCGTATTACTATCTAACCCTGTTATTAATGGCACTAGCACTAATGCCCCAAATGCCACAAATAACATTTGTAAGCCAACAAATGCTTGCTTAACTTTGCTTTCTACAACGATTGGTTGAGCTTCTGAACTCATAAAATTAGTTTCACCTCTCTGGATAAATTAACTAAAAAAAGATATTTGATCCTTATTTAGTACCAAATATCTTATCTCCTGCATCACCTAATCCTGGAATGATATAACCATTTTCATTTAAGTGATCATCAATTGATGCAGTATAAAGTTCTACATCAGGATGTGCATTCTGCAATGCTTTAATCCCTTCTGGTGCAGCAACTAATACTAATACTTTAATTCTTGGACATTGTGCTTTTTTCAGGAGATCGATTGTAGCAATCATTGAACCACCTGTTGCTAACATCGGATCAACAATAATCGCTAAACGTTCTTCCATATCTGGTGCAAGTTTTTGGAAATAAGGAACAGGTTCTAACGTTTCTTCATTACGGTACATCCCAACTACACTGATTCTTGCGCTTGGAATATGTTCTAATACACCTTCCATCATCCCTAAACCAGCACGCAAAATTGGCACAACAGTGACTTTTTTACCTTTAATACGTTCTACTTGAACTGGTCCACACCAACCTTCAATCGTTACCACTTCAGTTTCAAGATCAGCCGTTGCTTCATAAGTTAATAGACTACCTACTTCAGTCGCCAATTCACGGAAATGTTTCGTACTTACATCAGCCGCTCTCATTAAACCAAGTTTATGTTTTACAAGCGGATGTTTTACTTCAACGATTTTCATTTTGTTGTCCTCTAAATTTAAAAAAATCGGGTGATTTTAAACTACCCACCATTAAATAGCTAGCCTCTCCACCAAAAATCTGTTGATAACCTAATCTAAAACAAAATATTTCTGGTATTTATCCCTGTTTCATATCGCAAACGATTGTGTAATCGTGTACAATCAGCGCCCGATAATCGTTGTGAAACCCGCTAAGGAGCAAATGTGGACAAACAAACATTAAGTTATAAAGATGCTGGCGTTGATATTAATGCAGGCAATGAATTAGTTGATCGAATTAAACCTCACGTAAAACGTACTCGTCGTGCCGAAGTGATTGGTGGACTTGGTGGGTTTGGTGCATTATGCGCTATTCCAACCAAATATAAAGAGCCTATTCTGGTATCAGGTACTGATGGTGTTGGTACAAAACTTCGTTTAGCGATTGACCTACATAAGCATGACACTATCGGTATTGACTTAGTGGCTATGTGTGTTAATGACTTAATCGTACAAGGTGCAGAACCGCTTTTCTTCTTAGATTATTATGCAACAGGCAAGTTAGAAGTTGATGTTGCAAGTGATGTGATTAAAGGAATTGCTGATGGTTGTGAGCAATCTGGTTGTGCCTTAATTGGCGGTGAAACTGCAGAAATGCCAGGAATGTACCACGCTAATGATTATGACTTAGCCGGTTTCTGTGTTGGTGTAGTTGAAAAAAATGAAATTATTGATGGCAGTGCAGTTCGTGTTGGTGATACCTTAATTGCCTTAGGTTCATCTGGCCCACACTCTAATGGTTACTCATTAATTCGTAAAATTATCGAATTAGCAGGTGTTTCTCCGGCAGAAACACTTCTTGATGGTAAACCATTAGCTGATCATCTACTTGCTCCAACTAAAATTTATGTGAAATCCATTCTCCAACTGATTAAACATATTGATGTTCATGCTATCGCACATTTAACCGGGGGCGGTTTCTGGGAAAATATTCCTCGTGTCTTACCTGATCATGTGCGTGCGGTCATTAATGAAAATAGTTGGCAATGGCCATCTGTTTTCCGTTGGTTACAAGAAAATGGTAATGTGGATACCTACGAAATGTATCGCACCTTTAACTGTGGTGTTGGTATGGTAATTGCCTTACCACAGGAAGATGTAGAAACCGCATTAGCCTTATTAGCACAAACAGGCGAAAAAGCATGGGTTATCGGTCAAATTGAACACCTTGAACCTCAAGAAACCAAACAAGTTGTTATTCGCTAATGAAGAAAAAAATCGCAGTTCTTATTTCAGGTGAAGGTCAAACGTTACAAGCAATTATCAACGCTTGTAACGTTGGTGAGTTAAATGCAGAAATTGTTACTGTTATCAGTAATAAAGCGAATATTTATGGGCTGCAACGAGCTAAAAACGCCAATATTCCTACCCATACGTTTTTACGCAAAAACTTTGCCGATAATCAGCAGATGGATAAAGCCATTGGTGATCTATTAGAACAGTATCAGGTTGATCTTATTATATTGGCTGGTTATATGAAAATTCTCACTGCAGAATTTACCCAACGATTTGCAGGAAAAATTCTCAATACTCACCCTTCACTATTACCTAAATATCCAGGGCTACATACCTATCAGCGTGCCTTAGAAAATCACGATACTGAACACGGGTTTAGCGTACATTTTGTGAATGAAGAAATGGACGGTGGGCAATTAGTGTTTCAATTTAAATTACCCATTCTCGCTGATGATACAGAAGACAGTTTATCCGCACGAGTAAAGTTTTATGAACAACGCTATTATCCACAAGTGATTAATTGGTTTGTTGAACAGCGTTTAGTTTTCCGTGATCAGGCTTATTTTGATAACCAACCGCTATTGAACCCGATTGTTAAAAGCTTATCTGATGCAGAATAATTTCCATTATTCTGCATAATTCACAAAATAGCCGATTGCCCCACAACAGCACTCATCCACAAAAACGAACGGAATTCGTGTGCGTTGCCAAACAGGTATCTGCAAATTTTGCCATACTTTTTTAATATCTTTATGAGGCTGATTAGCTGCAATTTTCACTTTCTTAGAATAATGAAAACGGATTGTTATCTGTTGCCCTTGCTGCGGTAAAGGAATTTGTAATTGATGTTGTTGCCACTCAAATACCAACATTTGTCCGGTTTGACGGCAATGTAATTCACCTAATCCATCTGGCAATAAAATCGTTTCTCCTGGAGTTATCGGTAAAATACAAGATCGCAAATCTTGATATATCGGCGTCAAGTATAAATGTTGCTGAAAACGCCGTACCATACAATTATTTAATTGCAATTCTGGCTGGCGATCTACTTGTGCTAAAACCACTTCATTTAATAAGGTTTCCATCTGTTTCTGGCTTGGCATCGGTTGCTGTAAATGTGCAAACCAAAAGCGCAATAATTGTCGCCGTTTAATTATAGAATAAGTCGCAAAGTTATCTAAATTAAAGCTGTTATCTGCTTCCAGATGGGTTAAAAAAATCGGTGTTAATAATTCTTGTAACAACTGCTCTTGTTCTGCGCATAATTGAGCAGAACGTGCAACTGCTCGATCAAAATGTTGCCAACGTTGTTTCAATAAGGGCAATACATCTCGGCGTAAAAAATTTCGTTCATAGCGCACATCATCGTTACTTTCATCAAAAATAGTGACTAATTGCTGTTCAGTAATATATTGCTCTAATTGCGAACGTGTAATAGTTAGTAATGGTCGAAAAACAGGAACGCTAAATAGCTGTGATCTTACTGGCATCGCTGCCAAACCTTTTACCCCACTGCCACGCTTTAATGCCAAAAAAAAGGTTTCACATTGATCATCTAAATGATGCGCGGTAACCAGGATTTCATTAGGCTGCAATATCTCTCGAATTGCCTGATAGCGGGCAATTCGAGCTTCTGCTTCAATATTTGTTGCTGTAACCAGCTGAACTTTCTGAGCCGAAAAAGGAACGTCTAATTGACTACAAACTTGTTGGCAATGAGATAACCATTGATCAGCATTTTGACTTAAGCCATGGTGAATATGAATCGCACGTAATGGGAAATGATAACGTTTTTGTAATTGCACAAAGAGATGCAATAACGCTGTTGAATCTACACCACCACTAAAACCAATTAAAAACGCCTTGTCCTGCAAGGCGTTTTCTTCAATTTGTTTACTTAATTCACTGATCAATAGATTCATCATTAAGCAATTTTCACCGCTTGATATTGACTAATTGGATTCACAATATAATTCCGTGCAGCAATGATCTGTAACTCATATTTTTGCGACTCTTTAGTCACTGTCATCACATCATTCACAGCATTGGCGGTATGTTCAAATGCTTCAATATCTGTTTTACCATTTAGTAAATTTGCTAAGAAAATAGCACTTGTCATATCACCCACACCAACCGGATCACGACCAACAAATTCATGCAAAGGACGACTAACGTGCCACATACCTTGTTGAGTCGCTAATACCATCTCAAATTTGCTTGGATCTTGCCCTACTCGGCTTAAATGTTTTACTAAGACTTTCTTCGGGCCTTTCGCTAGAATTGCTTCAATCGCAGTTAGTGCTTGCGAAAAATTCTCAACAGTTAATCCACTTAATTCGCGCAACTCCACTAAGTTTGGTGCAATAATATCTGCTTGGCTCATTGCATCTCTTACTAAAAACTCGGCAACACCTGGTGCTACAACACAGCCTTTATCTGGATGCCCCATTACCGGGTCGCAAAAATAAATTGCATTTGGATTTGCTTTTTTTACTGCATTTACTGTATTTAAAATTTCTTGTCCTTGTTCTGCTGCACCAATATAACCTGATAACACAGCATCACATTCAGATAAGGCACCAATGTCTGCAATACCTTGCGTAATTTCTGCAATTTGTTCTTTAGGAATTACCATTCCTTTCCAACGTTGATATTGAGTATGATTAGAAAATTGCACGGTATTTAACGCCCATGCATCAACCCCAAGTAATTGCATCGGTAATACTGCTGCTTTATTACCCGCATAACCATATACAACATGAGATTGTATTGATAAAACGTTTTTCATCACATTTCCTTAATTAGCAATAACCGTAACTCATCAATCTTTGATAACGGCGATCTAAAAGTTCTTCCTGTCCTAATAGTGCTAATTCTTCTAGATCTGTTTTAATTTGTGTTTTTAAATTTTCTGCCATCTGTTCAACATTGCGATGTGCACCACCTAACGGCTCTTCAACAATACTATCAATTAATGATAATTTTTTTAGACGATCCGCTGTGAGTCCCATCACTTCTGCTGCGGTAGAAGCTTTATCTGCTTTCTTCCACAAAATAGATGCGCACCCTTCTGGTGAAATTACTGAATAAGTACTGTATTGCAACATATTCACTTTATCGCCCACACCAATAGCTAATGCGCCACCAGAACCGCCTTCACCAATCACAGTACAAATAATTGGTACTTGTAATGTGGACATTTCACGTAAATTACGTGCAATCGCTTCTGATTGTCCACGCTCTTCCGCACCAACGCCCGGATATGCTCCCGGTGTATCAATAAAAGTAATAATTGGCATCTTAAAACGTTCTGCCATTTGCATTAAACGTAACGCTTTACGATAACCTTCTGGCGCTGGCATACCAAAATTACGCATTACTTTCTCTTTAACAGAACGCCCTTTTTGATGACCAATTACCATCACTGGACGCTCATCTAAACGCGCGATACCACCAATAATCGCTTTATCATCAGCAAACGCACGATCACCAGCAAGCTCTTCAAATTCAGTAAAAATATGTTGAATATAATCAAGAGTATATGGGCGCTGTGGATGACGAGCCATTTGTGATACTTGCCATGCAGTCAAATCTGCAAACGTTTTTTTCGTTAGCTCTTCACTTTTTTTCTTTAATCGTGCAATTTCTTCGTCAAGATTGATTTTATCATCTTGTTCAGATACCGCTCGCAGCGAGTCAATTTTTGCCTCAAGTTCGGCAATCGGTAATTCAAAATCTAAAAAATCTTGATTCATATTGTTCCTTTTTTCTTGTTAATGGAATAAGCGACAAAATAATGTCGCTTATTCTATGCTTTTTTTTACTGAATTGCAGTGTTTTTCTATTTTTGTAACTTATCTTTACTATCCATAGAAGCAAAGAATGTTGCAATAATTGGTCCTGAAATATTATGCCAGAAACTAAATACTGCACTTGGTACCGCTGCAATCGGATTAAAATAAGCTGTCGCTAGCGCTGCACCTAAGCCGGAATTTTGCATCCCAACCTCAATCGCAATTGCTTTGCTATCTGCTAAATTTAATTTGAATAGTTTTGCTACTAAAAAACCGAATAAATATCCCAAGCCATTATGTAATACAACAACAATAAAAATAAATAACCCAGATTCGATAATTTTATCCTTACTGACCGCAACCACTGCCGCTAAAATTAACACGATTGCAATTACTGATACTAATGGTGTACAAGTTCCTAATTGTACCATTTGTTTAGTTAATAGTGCTCTAGCTGCAACCCCTAAGAATACAGGGAATAAGACAATTTTTAATACAGAAATAAACATCGCATATGCATCAATATCTAACCATTGACTTGCCAACAGATAGAACACAGCTGGTGTTAAGAATGGTGCAAGTAAAGTAGAAACAGAAGTACAAGCAACAGATAATGCAGTATTTCCTTTCGCTAGATAGGTCATAACGTTTGATGAAGTTCCGCCTGGACAAGCACCAACCAAAATTACGCCTACGGCTAAATCTGGTGGCAAATTAAACCCTTTTGCTAATGCATAGGCAATTCCCGGCATCACGATAAATTGAGCAATAACCCCAATAAACACAGCTTTAGGATGTCTGATAATTTCACTAAAATCTTGCACCTTTAGTGTAATTCCCATCCCGAACATCACAATACCTAATAAATACGGCACATACCCAACAAATCCAGCAAAATAGCTTGGAAACTCAAAAGCTAGGAATCCGAAAAGCAATACCCAGATTGAAAATGTTTTGCCTGCAAAGGCGCTTATTTTTTGTAACGTTTGCATATTTTTTATCCTTAGATCTTAATAAATTTATTGTTTGATGAGTAAAAGGTCTAAGAATTTACCGCTTTATTGAAAATTTTCAATCAGTTTATCGATTTTTTTAGAAAAAAGAAAAGGCGAGGAATCCCTTCCTCGCCCTATCTATTACTGCAAATTTACTTTCTACTCTACTACTCGGACTGCACACTCACTCATATGCCGACCTGTGTTGAATAGTAGCAGATTATTTCTTTATGTCAATAAGAACTATTCTCATTTATAAAAAATTTATTCTCCCGATACTTTCATACTCTCAATTAAGATAGAGCCAGTACGGATATTAGAACGTTGTTCAACATCATCGCCCACTGCTACAATTTGTTGCAACATCGTTGGCAAGCTACCAGCAATCGTAATTTCTGCTACTGGGTATTGAATCTCACCATTTTCTACCCAGAAACCTGCCGCACCGCGAGAGTAATCGCCGGTCACTAAATTTACACCTTGCCCCATTAATTCGGTCACTAATAACCCTGTCCCCATCTGTTTTAATAAAGCAGATAAACCACCTGTATGATTTGGTTTCACCAACCAATTATGGATACCACCCGCATGTCCCGTTGTTTGCATTCCTAATTTTTTTGCACTATATGACGTCAAAAGATAGGTCTGTAACACTCCATCAACAATTATCTCTTGATCACGAGTTTTTACCCCTTCACTATCAAACGGTGTAGAAGCTAATTGAGCCAATAAATGAGGACGTTCACTAATTTGGAACCAAGAAGGTAAAATTTGTTGCCCTAATTGATCTAATAAAAATGATGATTTACGGTAAAGCGCACCACCACTAATTGCTGAAGCAAGATGACCTATAATCCCTGTTGCTACATCATTTAAAAAAATCACTGGGACTTGTAACGTGCTTAATTTTTGTGGCTTTAAGCGTGCAATTACCTTTTCTGCACACGTTTTTCCCACCCAAGTCGCTGACTGTAAATCAGTAAACTTTCTTGAAATCGTATATTCATAATCACGTTCTAAAGCCTGTTCTTGCTCAGCAATTACGCTACATGAAAGAGAATAACGTGACGATAAATAGCTATTCAATACACCATGGGTATTACCATATACTCGGATTCCTTCACTGGAATTAAAACTGGCGCCATCACTATTCACAATTCTCTTATCATAATCTAATGCAGCAGTTTCTGCGGTTAATGCAAGTTCCACAGCTTGATCAACAGAAATATCCGCATGGTGATAGAGTTGTAAATCGGGTGGATTAAACTCCATTAATTCTTTCGGAGCTAAGTCGGTACAAGGATCTTCTGATGTATATTTTGCAATCGACAACGCTGATTCGACAGTTCGTTTAATCGCTTCTGAACTTAAATCGGAGGTCGAGGCATTCCCCTTTTTACTTCCAACATAAACAGAAATCCCCAATGCACCATCATTATTAAATTCTAAATTTTCAATTTCTTTTAATCGAGTAGAAACGCTTAAACCAGTTACTTTGGTCATTCCTACTTCTGCCGTTGCCCCTGCTTTTTCAGCTAGTGATAAAGCATATTCAACTGCATCACATAATTGTTGTTGCTGGTCAATAAAATTACGTTTGTTCTGTTGTGTCATATTACATCTCTCTTTCGCACATTTAACCAATAGGAAAGGATTATATAAAAAATAGCGGATCTTCTGCTAGAATGTGCGACCATATTTCATGTTATTACGATATAGGAAACTGTTATGAGACATAAAAACAAAGAATTAGAGTGGCAAGAAGAAGATGAAGAGGAGATCATCTGGGTCAGTAAAAGTGAAATTAAACGTGATGCAGAAATGTTAAAACAGCTAGGACAAAAAATTGTTGATCTTCCAGAAAATGCTTTAGCTCAACTTCCATTAGATGATCAATTATCAGATGCGATTATGTTAGCTAGACGCCTGTCACGTGAAAGTTATCGTCGTCAAATTCAATATATAGGTAAATTATTACGTCAACGTGATGTTGAACCTATTCAGGCCGCATTAGATAAAATTGAAAATAAACATAATCAGCAACAAATTTTATTACATAGAATTGAAGCATATCGTGAAGCTTTATTAACTAATGGTGATGAAACAATTAGCGAACTATTACAAGATTATCCAACACTGGAACGCCAAAAATTACGTGCTTTAATTCGCAACGCTTTAAAAGAAAAAGAAAACAACACTACCCCAAAAGCATATCGTGAGATATATCAATACCTTAAAGAACATATTTTGGATGTATAGGTTTTTGTTATCAAAAATAAAGGTGTTTTCTTTCAAAAATTTTGTTAAAATTTTTGCCGTTTTCATACTTATATGACACCGTTTATTAACATTATTTAACAAAAGAGGATGAAATTATGGCTTTTAAATTACCTGAGTTAGGTTACGCTTATGACGCTTTAGAACCACATTTTGATGCATTAACTATGGAAATCCACCATAGCAAACATCACCAAGCATATGTTAACAATGCAAATGCGGCATTAGAAGGTTTATCTCAAGAATTACAAGATATGTGCCCAGGTCAACTTTCTTCTAACTTAGATAAAGTACCAGCAGAAAAATTTACTGCATTACGTAACAATGCAGGTGGTCACTTCAACCACTCTCTTTTCTGGAAATCATTGAAAAAAGGCACTACTTTACAAGGTAAATTAAAAGAAGCTATCGAACGTGATTTCGGTTCTGTTGATGCATTTAAAGCAGAATTTGAAAAAGCAGCTGCAACTCGTTTCGGTTCTGGTTGGGCATGGTTAATCGTGAAAGAGGGTAAATTAGCTGTTGTTTCAACTGCTAACCAAGATAATCCATTAATGGGTAAAGAAGTTGCTGGTTGTGAAGGTTTCCCTCTTGTTGGTCTTGATGTTTGGGAACACGCTTATTACTTAAAATTCCAAAACCGTCGTCCAGACTACATTAAAGAATTCTGGAATGTTGTAAACTGGGATTTCGTTGCCCAACGTTATGAAGAACACCTAGCAAAATAATTTAAAATAATCCTAGAAAAGCCGCTATTAGCGGCTTTTTTCTTCTCTATTAAATTTACTATTTTTTATTTTTTCGATCTTATTCGCAAAACCATCGCAAAATATCAAAATAAACGAATAAATTTACTAGCATAACGCGCAACAAATCAGTAAAATTCGTGCTTTTTGTAACCACCACACTTAAGCACACCTAGCCACAATGTGTAATAACGAGGCGATTTATTTATGTCAATGACTGAAAAAACCAACTTACTTAACCTGACTCGTCAGGATATGCGTAATTTCTTAGCAACATTAGGCGAAAAGCCATTCCGCGCAGATCAAATTATGAAATGGATCTATCACTATGGTGAAGATAATTTCGATAATATGACCAACATTAACAAAGTGTTACGGGAAAAATTAAAACAAGTTGCAGAAATTAAAGCACCTGAAATTGCCGTAGAACAACGTTCTAGTGATGGCACAATCAAATGGGCGATGCAAGTTGGTGATCAACAAATTGAAAGTGTTTATATTCCAGAAGCTGATCGAGCAACACTTTGTGTTTCATCACAAGTTGGTTGTGCATTAGCCTGTACTTTCTGTTCCACAGCACAACAAGGTTTTAACCGTAACCTCACTGTATCTGAAATTATTGGTCAAGTTTGGCGTGCGTCTAAAGTGCTTGGTTCTTTTGGTGAAACTAAAGTACGTCCAATTACCAATGTGGTGATGATGGGAATGGGAGAACCATTACTTAATGTAAGTAATGTTGTTCCGGCAATGGAAATTATGCTTGATGATTTCGGCTATGGTTTATCAAAACGTCGGGTAACCCTATCTACATCCGGTGTTGTACCTGCGTTGGATAAATTAGGTGAGATGATTGATGTTGCATTGGCTATTTCATTACACTCCCCAAATGATGAGTTGCGTGATGAAATCGTACCTTTAAATAAAAAATATAATATCCAAATGTTAATCGATTCAGTGAATCGATATTTAAAAATTTCTAATGCAAATCATGGCAAAGTCACGATTGAATATGTGATGTTAGATCATGTAAATGACGAAATTGAGCACGCACATCAATTAGCAAAAGTGTTAAAAAATACACCTTGCAAGATTAACCTTATTCCATGGAATCCGTTCCCAGAAGCACCTTACAACAAAAGTTCTAATTCAAGAATAGACCGTTTCCAAAAAACATTAATGGAATATGGTTTTACTGTTATTGTCCGCAAAACACGTGGTGATGATATTGATGCTGCTTGTGGACAATTAGCTGGTGATGTGATTGACCGTACTAAACGTACGGCTCAGAAACGTGCTTTTGGGAAGGCTATTGCAATTAATCAATCTTAAAATCAATTAAGTGAGGAAAATATGTCGAAAACCGTATCTTTAATTAAATTTATTCTGCTATTTTTCTCACTTTTTACTCTTTTTGCTTGTAGCTCTCATTCACCACAAACAAAAAACAGTGGCAATAATGCTGCAGCAAAGACCCGAGTAGAACTAGGTTTAGCCTATTTAGCGCAAGGCAATATTGCATTAGCCAAAGCCAATCTTGATAAAGCATTACAACACACGCCAAACGATTATTTACCTTATCTTGGTTTAGCCTATTTTTATCAACATACTGCACAAAACCAACAAGCCGAACATTATTATCAGAAAGCACTTCAACTAGTTCCAGATAATGGTGATGTTTTAAATAATTATGCAACCTATTTGTGTAGCCAACGCCAATTTACCCCTGCCTTTCAACTTTTCGACAAAGCGCTTGCAAGTAAAGCCTATTATCATTTTGCCGATACTTACGAAAATATTGCTATTTGTGCCTATCTCGCCCAAGATCAACAAAAGTTAAATCAGGCTTTAACACAGTTACAAAAATACGCTCCAGAAAAAGCAGAAGCTTTACAACAACGAATGAAAAAATCATAAGAATTCCCTTGTCAATGTGCTGTAACTGTTCCACTCTTGTCAGTCATTCCTGTATAATAGCCAAATCTTTAACAAATGGCTGACAACTTATGATGATTGTCAGCCCAATTATTTCTTTTAACCAAAATTAGTTTTTATTATGGATCAAGAACAACTTTCTAATGACGTAAATTTAGGACAGCAATTACGTAATGCGCGTGAGAAACTTGGCTTAAGCCTCGAAGACGCTGCAGAAAAAACCAATCTTAAAATTTCTGTTTTACAACAATTTGAAAATAACGATTTTATTATTTCTCATATTCCAGCGACTTTCGCACGTGGCTATTTACGTAGTTATTTAAAATTTTTGAAATTGCCCGCTGAATTAATCCAAACGCAAACTGCTTTTGGCGAAGAAGTGAAAAATGATTTAAATAAAAATCATCGTACCAAAAATTCTGTTAATCGCTATGTATCTCATCATCATTGGTTACGTCCATTAAGTTGGATTGTATTAATCATTATCATTGGTATGACAGTATTATGGTGGTGGCAGGATCATCAACGTTCTACAAGTGAACGAGAAACGTTTGTTGAAGAACACACCACTTCTGAAACAGCTTCAACTAATCAAACATCTGCCCCTGCACCAGCAACAGACACATTAGTCACGGCTGATCCAACTGCAAATAATACAGCTCAAGCACAAGCTGCAGCAGATAACACAGCTGAACAACAAAATAATGCCGTTGTAGAACAAATTACCTCTGATACCGGTACAACAGCACAACCTACAGCAACGACTGAACCAGAAAAAAATAATCAAGCAAATAATATTACTTATCCAAATACATCAACAGAAGCCTTAACCACAGAAATGAATAAAATTGATGGTGCAGCAACTACCACAAATCAAAATAACCAAACAGCTACACCAGCAACTGATGTGATCCCTAACAATTTAAAAATTGAAATCACTGGTGAAAATTGTTGGCTAAGTGTAAAAGATGCAAACCGTAAAACCTTGGCCGAACGTGAATATCGTCAAGGTGAAATCCTCGATCTTACTGGTGAACCACCTTATTCACTCATTATTGGTGCACCACAAAATGTCAAAATTACTTATCAAGGACAAGATGTACCGCTAAAAATTGATGGTCGTGTTGCGAAATTAACATTACCAGCACAACAATAATTAACTCAATCAACAATAAGAATTTAAACTATGGTAAAACAATCACCTATTCAACGTAGAAAATCGACTCGTATTTATGTTGGCAATGTACCTATTGGTGATGGTGCGCCAATTGCCGTTCAATCTATGACTAACACCCGGACTACTGATGTAGAAGCCACTGTTGCACAAATTAAAGCATTAGAGCGTGTTGGTGCAGATATTGTACGTGTTTCCGTACCAACAATGGATGCAGCGGAAGCGTTTAAATTAATTAAACAACAAGTAAAGGTGCCTTTGGTTGCGGATATCCATTTTGATTACCGTATTGCTTTAAAAGTGGCTGAATATGGCGTAGATTGCTTACGGATCAACCCAGGTAATATTGGCCGTGAAGACCGTATTCGTGCAGTAGTCGATTGCGCAAGAGATAAAAATATCCCTATCCGTATTGGGGTAAACGCCGGTTCATTAGAACGTGATTTACAAGAAAAATATGGTGAACCTACACCAGAAGCACTATTAGAGTCTGCATTACGTCATGTGGATATTTTAGATCGTCTTAACTTTCACCAATTTAAAGTAAGCGTAAAAGCGTCAGATGTCTTTCTCGCTGTCGAATCTTACCGTTTACTGGCTAAACAAATTGAACAACCACTTCACCTCGGTATTACTGAAGCAGGCGGGGCAAGATCAGGTTCAGTAAAAAGTGCGATTGGTCTTGGTATGTTGCTTGCAGAAGGGATTGGTGATACTTTACGTGTTTCGCTTGCAGCCGATCCAGTAGAAGAAATCAAGGTTGGTTTTGATATTCTAAAATCATTGCGTATTCGTTCTCGTGGAATTAACTTCATCGCTTGTCCAACTTGTTCTCGTCAAGAGTTCGATGTCATTGCAACAGTCAATGCCTTAGAACAGCGTTTAGAAGATATTACCACACCAATGGATGTATCAATTATTGGTTGTGTCGTAAATGGCCCGGGTGAAGCGCTAGTGTCTGATATTGGCGTCACTGGTGGAAATAAGAAAAGCGGTTTCTATATTTCTGGCGAACGTCAAAAAGAACGTTTTGATAATGAACAAATTATCGATCAATTAGAAGCACAAATTCGTGCCAGAGTCAGTGCTTTAGATCCAAAGAATCAAATTAAAATCGAACAAATTTAATTAAGTATTAAACATAGGAATTTAACGTGGCAAAAATAATTCAAGCTATTCGAGGAATGAATGATTATTTGCCTAGCGATACACCGCTATGGCAATGGGTAGAAAATAAAGTTAAACACCGTTTAAACAGTTATGGCTACAGTGAAATCCGTATGCCCATTGTTGAATCCACTCCTCTTTTTGCTCGTGCAATTGGCGAAGTAACCGATGTTGTTGAGAAAGAGATGTTTACTTTCAACGATCGTGATGAAGAAAGCCTTACTTTACGTCCAGAAGGAACAGCAGGTTGTGTGCGTGCGGGTATTGAACATGGTTTACTGTATAACCAAGAACAACGTTTATGGTATATCGGACCAATGTTCCGCTATGAACGTCCACAAAAAGGTCGCTATCGTCAGTTCCACCAATTTGGTGTAGAAGTATTTGGTATTGCGAATCCGTTAATTGATGCTGAATTAATTATTATGACGGCAAAACTTTGGCAAGATTTAGGCATTGCGGATCATGTCACATTACAATTAAATTCAATCGGTTCATTAGAGGCTCGAAAAAATTATCGTGCTGCCTTGGTCGATTATTTACAAGGTCATTTTGATGCGTTAGATGAAGATAGTAAACGCCGTTTAAGCACTAATCCATTACGCATCTTAGATAGTAAAGACGCTAAAGTTCAAAACGTGTTAAATAATGCACCAAAACTACATGATTATCTTGATGAGGATTCTCGTGAACATTTTCAAATGTTATGCAACATTCTTGATCAATACGGTATTACTTATGAAATTAATCAAAAACTCGTCCGTGGTTTAGATTATTACAATAAAACTGTATTTGAATGGGTTACCACAGCACTCGGTGCGCAAGGCACTGTTTGCGGTGGTGGTCGTTATGATGGATTAGTCGAACAACTTGGTGGTCACGCAACTCCAGCTGTTGGTTTTGCGATGGGCTTAGAACGTTTAGTATTATTGATTCAAGAAGTTGTTACTGACTTACCAATCAACCCAAATGTTGATATTTACATTATTCATCAAGGCGAAAATACGACATTGCCAGCATTACAAATCGCTGAACAAATTCGGAATCAATTACCACAGACGAAAGTTTTACTACATTGCAGTGGCGGTAATTTCAAAAAACAATTTAAACGTGCTGATAAAGCGGGTGCAAAATTTGCCATTATTCTTGGTGAAGATGAAATTGTACAACAACAAATCGTGATTAAAGATCTTCTCAGCGGTGCTGAACAAATTACTTTACCAATGAGTGAGATGATTAATTATTTAACCCCATTCTATCAATCTCGTTAAGGAGAAACATTGTGGCTTATACAACAAGTGATGAACAACTACAGATCGATGAGATCAAACAGTGGTGGAAAGAAAATGGTAAGGTCATTATCCTTGCTGTAATCCTTGCTATTGCTGGTGTATTTGGCTGGCGTTATTGGCAAAGTTATCAATTAACCAAGGTGCATCAATCTTCTGCAAATTTTAGTCAAATTCTTGCAGCTACTGAGGCAAACCCAACTGCTGATAATCCACAATTAACCCAATTTATCCAAGAAAATCCAGATAATATTTATGCAACTTTCTTACTTTTAGATAAAGCCAAAAGTTTAGTCGATGCAAAACAGTGGGAAAAAGCAGCAGCAACATTAAGCCAAGCATTAAATAACACTAAAGATGCTGCTTTGTCTTCACTAATTTCATTACGCCTTGCGAATGTACAAACTCAACTTAAACAATTTGATAGTGCAATCGCTACCTTAAATAAGGTTTCTGAACAAGCATGGCAAGGACGCAAGTCTATGTTATTAGGTGAAATCTATTACGCAATGGGTAAAAAAGAGGAAGCAAAAAAAGCATTTGAAACCGCTTTAACTACCGCTAATCCATTAGAAGCGCAATGGTTACAAGTACAATTAAATAATTTATAGCATCTCTTTATATTTTATAGCCCTTCTTCAATAAAGAAGGGCTAAAAACCTTTCAATTATCACTAGCCAACCTTAACCGCTTTAAATAATACAAATCCAAACTAACGTGTTAATAAATAGCTATCTTCAATTAACGGTACAATTTCTGACAAATCAGCTACTTGGTCTAAATCAATACTGATCCAATGTTGTTTATTCATATGATACGCGGGGTAATAACCCGTTTGTTGTCTTAACACATCAATAAATTCAGGATCGAGTTTTAAATTTAAAACTGGTTTTAATGCGGTGGTTTGTAAACCTAACTTTGTTCCCGGTATTTGCATAAACAAACCGAACCATTTCTGACTTAAAGGATGACGAAATACCGCATAATCTGGATGTTTAGCAAAAATATATTCAGGTTTAACTTGGTAACGGTCTTGGAGATATTCAAAAAATAAGGTTTGATTCAACATTTTGAACAATAGGCTAGATTAAATGAAACAGGCCTCTAGTATAGAACTAAAATTGATAGAAGCGAAAGAGCCGTCTTTCGACAGCTCTTTCTATTTTTATTATTTAATGGTAAATAAAACAATTTCAGGGAAAGTCAGTAATAACGCAAGTAAAAGAATCTGAATACCAATGAATGGTAACACCGATTTAAAAATATCAACTAACTCAATACTTTTCGGCGCCACACTATGTAAATAGAAAGCGGCAGGACCAAATGGAGGAGATAAGAATGATACTTGCATATTGACACAGAATAAAACACCAAACCAAATCGGGTCATAACCTAAATTTTGTACAATCGGTACGAAAATCGGCATCGTCAACATTGCAATTCCAATCCAGTCAAGGAATAGACCAAGTACCAATAAAATTAACATCATAATTAAAATGATACCAATTGGTGGTAATCCTGAACTTACTAGCATAGATTCAACAAACTTATTGCCACCAACCAGATTATAGATACCAACAAGAATATATGCACCAATCCCGATCCACATAATCATTCCACAAGTTTGCATGGTGGTATAAGAAGCTTCTTTCATGACTTTTAAATTTAACTCTTTACGGTAAATAGACACTGCCATAACAGCAATTACCCCTACCGCAGCAGCTTCAGTTACTGATGCAATCCCACCATAAATACTACCTAAAACAATTAATGCAATCATTGCTGGTAAAGCGATATCAATGCGTGCTTTACGTCTTTCAGCTTTTGAAATTGGCGCATTACGTTCTTCTTCTGGAATATCAGGCAATAAACGAGGATTTAAACGTCCACGAATCACAATATACAAGATGTACATTGCCGCTAATAAAAATGCCGGGACGAAACTTGCGGTAAAAAGATCACCAATTGATACAGAGGCAACTAAACCGTAAATAATTAATACAATACTTGGTGGTACCATTGTTCCTAAAGCACCTGACGACACTACTGTACCAATTGCAAGTTTTTTGTCATAACCTAGACGCAACATTTGCGGTAAAGCTAACAAGCCTAATAATACTGTTTCGCCACCAATAATCCCTGACATTGTTGCCAAGAAAACCCCAATTAAGACAGTTTGTAATGCTACGCCAGTTCTGAATTTACGAGTAGTTAGCCACATTGCGTTATACAGATCTTTGGCAATACCCGTTTTGTCTAATAGCGATGCCATTAGCACAAACATTGGTACTGCAAGTAATGAGTAACTTGTCATAAATCCATAAACGCGATTTACTACCATTGGTAATACATCAGGAGAGAACCAACCAACCGCTAATAATGTCGCAATTAATCCGGTTAAAAATGCAAGCGGTACCCCAGTTACCAATAAAAAGCACATAACCAAGAA
>NZ_JAQIBB010000048.1:0-37124 GCF_027920745.1 Gallibacterium faecale
ATTAACATTGCCTGTCATGGCAACCACTTTGTTCCCCTGATACTCTAAGAAAGGTAACAAACGAATGACTTCTTCGGTTTCTCCAGAATTAGAAATCAAGAGAGCTACATCAATCGGCTTAATCATCCCTAAATCGCCATGAAAAGCTTCACCCGGATGCACAAAAAATGATGGTGTACCTGTAGATGCCATTGTTGCCGCTAACTTTTGCCCTATAATTCCTGACTTTCCCATACCAACAACGACAACTCGACCTTTTGTGGACAGAATAATATCGACTGCCTTCACAAATTGTTGGTTTAATTTAGAAGACATAGCTTCAATAGATTCTATTTCTGTAGCAATAACAGCTTGGGCTTTTTTTATAATCGACTCTTTCATTTTTCATCTACTTTATATAATTCTAGAAATTTACTTTTCTTAAGTAAGTTTATTCCTAGCAATAGCTAAGATACATCTAAATCACCAGACATAATACGACGAACGCGCTCTAAACACTTTGGCGTATCAACTCCCGGTCCCGTTGGTTGTACTTCAAAACACCGAATTGCTATTCCTGAGGATAACAAACGCAATTGTTCTAGTTTTTCTGTTAATTCCAACATAGGTTGTGATAATAATGCATACCTTTGTAAGACAGGTCGACGATATGCATAGATACCAATATGCTTACGATATACTGCATGGCTATTATCTCTAGGATAAGGAATAAGACTTCGACTAAAATATAAGGCATTTCCCTTATCAGATAAAACAACCTTTACCGCATTAGGATTTGAGGCTTCTTCTAGGGATAACAGATGGTATAAAGTTCCTACTTCTGCGGCCTTATCTGACAGCATTCCTTTAATCAATAAAGTAACATCAGCAGGCCTAATGAGAGGTTCATCGCCTTGAATATTGACGTAAATATCTGCCTCAAATTGCTCCATTACCTCACATAACCGGTCTGTCCCTGACTCATGTTCCCTTGATGTCATTAGATATTTTCCACCAAAACTCTCAACAGCCTTGGCTACACGTTCATCATCCACAGCCACTAAAACATCTTGTACATGAGGTACTTCTAATGCTCTCTCATATACATGTTGAATCATAGGTTTACCACAAATATCTGCTAACGGCTTACCTGGCAGACGACTAGAGGCATAGCGAGCAGGAATAACTATGACAACTTTTTCATCTTGCATATTCATCGTAACCTCAATTAACGAATATCTAAAACAGGCATAGACTTAACCACATCATCGACAGCCTTCACTTGCATCAAGAATGGCTCCAACATATCCAGTGGAAGCGCACTAGGCCCATCGCACAACGCTTTGTCAGGATTAGGGTGTGCCTCCAGAAATAATCCTGCTAATCGAGTTGCCATGCCAGAAAGTGCCAAATCTAATACTTGATTGCGACGACCACCTGAGGCGGCTGCACCCGATTCTCGCTGTTGTAATGCGTGAGTAACATCAAAAATAATAGGTACATCGGAGCATACTTTTTTCATAACCCCAAAACCTAACATATCTACAACCAAATTGTCATATCCGAAGCAACTGCCTCGTTCGCATAGAATTAATTGATCATTGCCTGCTTCTTTGAATTTTTCAATAATATTCTTGGTTTGGTGAGGACTGAGAAACTGGGGCTTTTTAATATTAATAACTTTACCTGTTTTCGCCATCGCCACAACCAAATCAGTTTGACGGGCAAGGAAGGCTGGCAACTGCAATACATCTACTACATCAGCAAATATTGCTGCCTGTTCTGGTTCATGTATATCTGTGATAATAGGGACATTGAACTCTTTTTTCAGTGCTTCAAAAATCCGTACCCCTTCATCAATGCCAACACCTCGATAAGAAAAGATAGAAGAACGATTGGCTTTATCAAAAGAAGCTTTAAAAACGTAAGGAATCCTCAGCTTATCTGTTACTTGGACAAATTTTTCACAGGTTTCTAAAGTTAAATCTAAGTTTTCTAATACATTAAGTCCACCAAATAAGACAAAGGGTGATTCATTACTTGTAGAAAGTTGTTTAGTGACAAATATTTTTACCGACATTAAATAATTCCTTAAATTTATTATAAGTAACTAAGTTAATATTTATTAGAATTGATAAAAAATTCCACAATATCTTCAATTTGCTTCTTTTCTGGACTTTTAGAATCATGGGCATTAGAAGCTATTCGTTTTAATATAAAAATACCATTTTTATTATTAATTTCTAATATGACAGTTTGTAATCCTGCAACATCAGCTGGGTGTCTTCCTACTTCCAAATATAGTGGTGGAATATAATCTGATTTTGCTATTAAATCATCAATTTCTATAAAATTCATTCCACATTCACTAATTTGTCTTTTCCAATTATCTAATTGATACCTTTCCGCTGATTTTTTACATAATTGTGGATGAACCGAAATAATTCCTCCAAGCTTACATAATATTCCAAATATTATACTTGCATACCCCCCCATTGATGCTCCTACAGTGAAAGCATTTGATGTTTCTAAGTTTAATTCAGCAAGAGTATTCAATATTATTTCTTTATAAATTTCTAGTTGTGGTTTTTCTGGAGTACCAACATACCAATGTAACAATTGATCTCCTAAGAATAAATAAGCAGTATCAGTCTCCCATTTTTCAGTTTCATCCCAGTACCATGACATTCTATTATATGCTTCGTAATTTATATAACCTGTGAATAAAATTATTAATTTTGATGGTTGATTTTTTGTTGGATAAAATAAATAAGGGATATCTTTATGATGTTTCTTATAATTTTTTAAAATATACTCCTTTGAATAAGGCATACGATTATATATTTTTTGGAAGACTAACTTCCAGGTTTCCGTTCTTAATGGGAATAGTTCCTTTACAACCTCAGGGGCTCTTTCTTTGATTTCAGGAATTAAACTCTCAATAGTAGCAAGCCACTGTTCAAAATCATTTGTACTTTGTATTTCATGTAAATCTATCTTTTCCTCTTTAATTATAATAGTAAGAATTTTGCTTATAATATTGACTAGTTCTTTAGTGTTTGGGCGTTTATTTATAAATAATTCCATTTCAAAAACACCTTATTAAGTTTATAAATCACAAAAATCTGCATTTTTTAGATATGCACGAAGATACGAACTCTTACTACAGTTAAATAAATTTCCTCCTCTTTTTTCAAAATATGGAGCTGCATTTGCTATATTAAAAATTTGTGTACTAGTAAAACTATCTTCTAACTGTGGGGATGTTTCTTTATAGAAACGAGGATTTTCACCCGAATATCGACAATCACAGCCTAATAAATAAACATCCTTTCCTCCTAGGTAATAAGCAAGCTGTATTGCAAGCATAGTGGTTGTACATCCAAAATAAAATCCAGCAGAGAGATTGGTAGAAAATCCATTTTTACCAATCGTTCTTACATAACAGGTTCTAGACAAAAAATTAGCATCATCATATACCTGTAATTCGCTCCTAAAAATACGAATGGTATCGTCATGCAAATTTTTCTTTGCGAGTACACCCTTTTCAGGATGTGTCAGAAACCTTTGATCTGTAACAGTATAGTACTTTGAAACAAATCCAAATTTTTGTTCTAATAAGCTAGAAGCATTCATTCCAATAACAATTTCATTTCTTAATTTTGTTAAATCTTCTTGAGCCAGAGAAGGACCATTTGCTAATATAAATATACGTTGATCACGTTCTGCATTTTTTAATAATTTCACTTTCATTACGCTACCCCATAAGCTTGAATAAAAAATTGAACAAGTTTCTCAGGAGACAAATATTGAGTAAAATATTCAAAAGATTTTTGTTGCCAAAATCTTGTTAAATCTACATCATCAACAAATTTTAGTAACACATCTTGAATATCATTATCGCTTGCGGTTTGAAATGGTGGTAATACATAGTTAGTAAATCGAGAAAAACCTACTTGCCCAAAGTAATCTGAACCATTAATAACAACATTTCCTGCACAAAGTCCTTCTAATGAGACTTGATGAAATCCGCCCGTTGCAATTTCATCAATTGTAAGGTGAGCATTCCTTCTTAAATACATTAATGTATTAGGAGGTATTGGTTTCTCAAACGATAGAATTTCTATTAAATTTAAATTCTTTAAAGAACGTAATGTGATATCTAACGTAGCTGAAAATTTATTATTCCATCGACCCTCATGCTTATTTGTAGGACTATAAATTACCTTTAATTTTTCATTTTTTTCTCTCAAATTTAAACTTGGTACAGAATGAATAATATTAGGTACTGGAATATAATTTGGATAGAGTTTAGAATGATGTTGCCCTACAACCAAAAATTTCGTAAAAGGTAGCCCTATTTCCTCTGTTCTATCTAAGAATACAGGTCCTTCACGCATAGGTGAATGGATTTGATACACAAAAGTTGCTTCTTGGTTAAGGGCGCGTATCCATTTTACTTTATCATATGGACAATTATTATGAATGTGTATTACATCAGCTTGAGCTATACTGTTTTCTAAATATTTCTGTAACTCTTGTGTAAATAATATAGAGTCTTCAATAAATTTCCCTGCTAAATTTGTGTGTGCTGGATAATCCGAAAAAATAATACAAATTGCATTATGTCCTACTTGTCTTTGTGCCTTTGCAATCTTCCCAGGCGCTGCCACAAGGGGTGTAGGGGATATATGAACAATATTTAAACTTTTCATTGCCTTACTCTTAATTTTCGATTTGTCGTACATCAAATACCACCCCATCTTCTAAACATTGCTGTATCAATTTCTTAGCTGATTTTTCATCTTCTATATCTTCACACCAATTTTTATAATTAAGATAAACAGATTCTAACATTGCAAAATGAACAATATGCTTAACAAATTGTTCATAATATTGTGACATTGTTGTAAATGGAGATACTTTAAATTTTTTTATCCAAATAATTCCTTGGTTACGATTAGAATTAAAATTAAGAAAATCTTCTCTCATTGCATAACTACAACCAATAATTGGTAATAATATATCTGGTGATTTTGGAGAATGTTCTTGTACTGTTCTTCTAATCGCTATTGATAAATCTGAAAAATTTTCAATCAAAATTTCTCTTGGATACTCCTTACTATATTTATTTTCTCCCACACTTATATAACTATCGACTCCTTTAATTTGGCTTCCCTTTGTATCAACGTAAATTAATCTATTATTTGGAGAACAAGCTCTAATTGCTGTAACAAGATTTTGTGGTGCATCTAATAAAATAATATTACTTAATCGAGATAAATTAAGCCTACTTGTTGGTGTAATTCTTTCAAAAATTTTAACTCCCGAATCCTTAATTTCAGCATTAAATGTACAAATGTGTAGTCTTTCTTTTCCAATATAAGTGAAATCTTGAAATTTATTCATAGCTTCAAGTAAATCTGATATCTGTTTTTTATCCATTTGTCTTGGATAAAATAATGCTGTAACCATCCCTATAGGCTTACTCTCAGGTTCTTTAAAAGTAATTTTCCCATCCATTGGAATATGTCCCAGGTTTTGGTTAAAATTAGATGTCTTTTCTGTATTAATATTAGTCACTTCTGAAGTTTTTCCACTATTTTCTTTTTTAAATTTATTTTCTATTGCATCTTTAAAAAATAAGGTTGGCTCTCGAAAAAACTTTCTCCATTTTCTTTGCCACCTATCAAAAAAATCTTCATTGTTACCTGTATTTTTTATCATTTTCAATAACCTCTCAATATCAATTGTATAAAAATCTTTTTTATATACTTCTAAACTTATTGAACTATAAAAAGTATCGGATAATATAGAAGTTAGACCTTTAAAAAATGAATCATTAATTATGCTAGTAGAATATTTTTCTTTGCGAAAACTTTTTAAAACATGTTTAATTTTTTCACAAAACAACATAATATCGGGATATTGTACGGTATATACCCATGGTTCCTTTGCATACTCTGATATTCCTAAATGTGCCCATGTAACTATAGGTTTATTAAAATATAATGCTTCTAGCCCAACCATAGAAACTGTTTCAAATAGACTAGGTATAATAATTACTTTTGCATTTTGAATAATTTCATATTTATTTGATTTAACTCCATCAAAAAAAATTGATTCAGTTTTCTTACAAAATGTAGCTGCTCTTTTGTCAGATAGAACACCTAAAGTTAATTTATTTTCCGCTAAAAAAGCTACAATCCTTTTTAAAAAATATATACCTTTTAACTTTTCCCACCTTCCAATAAATAACACATCAATTATTCTAGTTTTGTTTTCTTTGCTAAAGGTATTCTCATGAAATAGGTAAATAGGATGAGGATATAAATATATATTTGGAGGAAGTGAATAAAATTTTTTTGTAGTATCTATAGCTATCTGAGATGGGGCCGATATCCAACGTGAATTACTAATTACCTTTTGTTCATCATTATATATCCCACAATCTAACATTTTCCCCTGTATATAATCACCAATAATCTTAGAAAAATGTATTCTAATATGCACAGGAGCTGAAACTGGTAATAGCAGAGTTGCAGCTAATGTTTCAGGAGCCTCAATACAACAAAAAATTTTTTCATTTTCAAGGTAAAAATTTAATAATCTCAATCTGAATTGTTCTATGGTTTCACTTTCATGTCTTTTGAATAACATGTACGAAAAATTCATTTTTTGTAAATACATTGAGACTGATTCAATATAACTAGAAACCCCACGATTTTTTTCATAAAAAGGATCTATTAATAGATAAATTTTATTCTCTCTTTTTAATACCTCATGCTTATGGTAATAACAATATTCATGCTTATTTTTTAATTGTTTTACTTCATTCGCTAAGATAGGAAAACCTAAATGCTTATCTCCCGTGGATTTAAAACGATCAATAAAACCACAGAAATCAAACTTTGTTTTATCAAGAGAATCCAACGCAGATTTAGCGTAGCCTCCAGCACCTATAAATATTACCTTTTTCATTTTAGATAGCGGGGGGGGGTGTATAACTTAAGACCTTTACTAACAATTGAGTATAATAATCTTACCATAATTTTTAGCTAAAAATACAAGAAAAAAACTCTTCATATAAAATTTTTATTTAGTTGACATAAATGGAGCCATTCTCTCTTTAAGTCGCTCATAAGGTGTTTTATAGCCTAAACTAGCATGCGGTCTAGCAAAGTTATAAAAGTTCTCCCAATAGGCTAGTTTTTCATTAAGATCTACATCATCGGTATATTCTAAAAATTGATAAAATTCCATCTTATCTGTCTTATGTGAACGTTCTACTTTACCATTAAGATGAGGTGTCATAGGACGGATATAACGATGATTAATGCCTATATCATATAAGTGCCAATGGAATCTTGTATTAAATTCATGACCGTTATCAGTTTGGATTGTGTGAATTCTGAAAGGAAATTTATCAACAACATAGTTAACAAAATCAATAGCATTTTCTTGGTTATGTCGATCATAAATTTTTAAGGCTCTAATTCGCGTTGCATCGTCAATAGCCGTATATTGATATCGCCGTATAGCATGCCCGCTTTTGTCTTTTAAGGTCACAAACTTGACGTCCATCTGAACATGATGTCCAGGTACTTTCTTTTCATAGCGAATAATAGCTCTTTTAGAACGTTTACGCATATTTTGAGGTAAGCGATTTAATCCATAACGTTTAAGGATTACATAAACACCGCTAGGAGATATTTCTATATTATAGTAGGTTTTTAAATACCAACTGATTTTTTTATCGCCTAAGCGAAAGTCATTACGTACCTCTATAATTTTATCCACAATGTATTGTGGAGTCCTAAGCTTTGGATTCTCAGGACAAGGTTTACTATTCACTAAACCTTGCTCTCCTTTACTTTTGTATCGTTTTTTCCACTCATAAAATGTAAATCTAGATATTCCAAAATGTCGACAAGTTGCAGTCACATTGCCACTCTGTTTAGCATATTCAAAAACTTTTAATTTATGAGCTATTTCTCGCTCAGCTTTAGTTATTCCCATAGGCATTCTCCTTTATTCGTTCAAGTGTAACTATCATTGATTATTTTTTTGAATGCTTTTGTTAGGTAAAGTTGTAATTTCTGCACCTTATGAAAAAAATTAGAAAATTTCTCTTTTCTCCAGGAGAGTTTTTCCGGGATTATTTAATTAAAAAATATCCTTTTAAAAATACTGAGCTATATATACCCGAAGATGAGGAGTACCTTTTTATAAAAGCACAGGAAATAGTGGGGAACTTGGAACACAAATTGTACTCAACTGAATCTTCCGAAATCGATGTAGTATATACATGGGTAGATAATTCTGATGTTAACTGGTTAAAAAAATATCAAGAAACTAAGAGTATCTTTTCTGAGAAAAGCTTTAGCCTCTATGCATTAGATCCTGCAAGGTTCACTAATCATGATGAATTATACTATTCACTAATCAGTATAAAAAAATATATGCCCTGGATTAGAAAAATTCATATTGTTACAGATGGACAAAAACCAAAACTTCCAAATAATATTAATACAGAAAATATTTATTTTATTGATCATAAAGAAATAATAGATAGCCAATATTTACCAACATTCAACTCTCATGTTATAGAAGCTCATTTACATAATATACCTGATTTAAGTGAGAATTTTATTTATTTTAATGATGATGTATTTACAGCAAGAATGCTACCACGAGAGCATTTTTTTAGGAATAATGGTATCGCTTCTATTTTTATTTCTCCCAAAAAACTATCTATAAAGAAAGTATTAACGCCTACCTTGTGCGCCTCTCTAAACTCTTCAGACCTTTTATATAAGGATTACGGAATAAAAATTACTAACTCTTTAATCCATACATATATTCCTCTGAAAAAAAGTATTTATACCTTAGTATGGAATAGGCATAAAGATTTGATAGATACATTTCTGAATAACAGATTTAGAAATAACCAAGATTTGAATTTGGCAACCTTTTTAGTCCCATGGGTTATGTATCTCGAGGGGAAGGCTGTATTTTCTCAAGACATCTGCTATTACTTCAATATACGCTCAGCACATGCACAAACCCAATACACAAAGCTATTACAAAAAAATCAACAAAATCTACAACCTCATTCATTTTGTGCTAACGATTTCAATAGCCAATCATCTATATGTGAATACCGAGAAAATTTAATCTCAATGTTAGAATCGTATTACTGTAATAAATAAATTTTTTGATGAAAATATTAAGGAACTAATATGAATTCATTTTCTAGAAAATACCGTAAATTAAAAAATAATCCTAAGCTTTTTTTCAAAGATATGTGGAATAAACAGATCAGAAAAATTAAACAACATTCACCAGTTAAATATACAGGTAAATTCCAATATACCATCGTTTCTGCTGTATATAACGTTGAAAAATATCTAAACGATTATTTTAAAAGCATAGTCAATCAAAGCCTAGATTTTAAAAAACATATCCACATCATCTGTGTCGACGATGGATCTACTGACCATTCCGCTCAAATTATCAAACAGTGGCAAAAAAAATATCCAAATAATATCTCTTATTATTATAAGGAAAATGGCGGACAAGCTTCTGCTCGCAATCTAGGCTTAGATTACGTAAAAACAGAATGGGTAACCTTCATAGACCCTGATGACTTCATCCATGTGGATTATTTTAAAATCATTGATGATGAAATAGGTAAAGATGAGAATATAGTTTTAATAGCGACAGAGTTAGCTACTTACCACGAAAGTAATGAAAGCTATTCCTATAAAAATGGTCATCTTTCCTATAATTATGCAAGTAATACTTTAGTTCCAGTGAATAATTTAAATAATCACATACATTTATCTGTTTGTGCTTCGATGTTTAATAATAATTTGATAAAAAAATATAATTTATTTTTTGATGAAAAAATAAAACCATGCTTTGAAGATGGTAATTTTATATCTGACTATCTACTTTATTCTCGTACAAATAACATTAAATTTTTACCTGATTGCTATTACTTTTATAGATCTAGAGCTGATATGTCTTCCACAACAAATCAACAATGGGATCAAGAGGGAAAATATATTGATGTATTTAAATATGGTTATATCCCAATGTTTAAAAAATACAAAAAACATTGGGGGTATGTACCAACAAATATTCAATTCACATTTTTATTTTATGCAATACAATATTTTAAGAAATTTTTAGATCAAAAAGAAAAATTAAAAAATGTAATAGATGATAAGAAGATAAAAATATTTAATAAACATATGAATCAATGCTTTGAATATATTGATGAAACTACTATTATGAAATTCCATTTGTTAGGGTGTAATTTTTTTACAAAAAAGGACTTTTAAATATTTTTAAATTAAGTCAGCCAGAGATTTTTATTGTTTATATTGATAACTTAGATTATGAAAAAAAATTGATAGATATTCATTTTTTTGGATTAGAAGACTACAACCTACAATATTTTATTGGGGAAGAGGAAATTTTCCCTATTTATAGGAAAGAAATATCTCATAAATGGATTGAAAAAATCTTTATTAATGAATATAGGATCTCTCTTTCATTCAATAATACTGCTAATGGTATACATAATTTGAAAATTAAACTACCTAATTCTAATAATATTTTATTTAAACATGGAAAGAATGAATACAAAAAATATTTTCCATTTGAAACATATGAACAAGAATACAAAGATGATCTTTGGTTGTTCATGGATAAAGATATGCGAGCTGATGATAATGCAGAGCATCTATATCGCTATATAGCCCATACTTTTCCAGAGAAGAATATTGTATTTGTATTGAGTAGAAAATCTATTGATTGGAATCGATTGGAAAATGAAGGCTTTAATTTAGTTGATTTTGGTAGTATGAAATTTGAGCGACAATTGCAGAGGGCTACAGTGATTATTAGTTCTCATGCCGATAATTATTTTTTAAGATATTTTGGTAAACAAACATTAGATCAAAGAAAATTTGTCTTTTTACAGCATGGGGTTATATTTACTAATTTATCTACATGGTTAAATTCAATTGATCGTATTGATTTATTTGTTACATCTACTATTCAGGAATTTAATGATGTGAAGAATAAATCTAATTTTTCTACATATAAATTTAATAGAGAAGTATGCTTAACTGGCTTACCTCGACATGATAGTTTATTGAGAAAATCCGAAAATAATAACAACATATTGATCATGCCTACCTGGAGACAATATTTAGCGGGAAGAATGAAAAAGAATAGTGTTGAAAGAGAATTCAATCCAAATTTTAAGAATTCTTACTATTGTACCTTTTGGAAGAGTTTACTACACAACAAAAAATTGATGGATTTGGTTAATAAATTTGGATACAGCATAACTCTATTGCCACATCCAAATATTTTACCATATATCAATGATTTTTCTGTACCAAATTATATTTATGTACCTGATATAAATAAGGCATTCGAAATACAAAATTATTTATCGAAAGCGACAATATTAATCACGGATTATTCGTCAATTCAAAGCGATATAGCAATACAGGAAAAAGCAGTTTTATATTATCAATTTGATAATATAGAATTTTTCGCAAAACACAGCTGTACAAAAGGCTACTTTTCCTACGAAAACGATGGTTTTGGACCTGTTGCCTACACTGAAGAAGAGTTGTTTAAAGAATTGGAAATTATTCTTAAAAATGATGGCAATCCGACAGAACCATATATTACACGTATTAGAGAAACATTCCCATTCCGCGATGGTAAAAACTGCGAAAGAGTATACCAAGCCATTCTGGATCTGGATAAACCTGATGATGGCAAAATTAACTTAGAAATTCTACGTCAATTCCTTAACCAAGCCGTAACTCATCAAATTTGGGCATTGGTAGAAAGCCGTGCTAATCTACTTATGATACACGGAGATACTACAGATCATTCTTTTGCTCTCGAGCAAAAGTGTATTGCTCTTATCAACCAAAATAAACTGGAGGAAATACAATCTCTCATTGATATATTACCTACAAACCTACAACCTCAATATCGCCTACAAGTTGCGCTCAAAAAGCAACAATGGCAGCAAACCGCTAAGCTCCTCAAACACAAAGATAACTTAACTCAAGAAGAAGTTTTATCTTTATTACACTGTGAAGCAGAGCTAAATCATATTGATATTTTTATGGATTTAGTCAACAGATACGATAGCTTGTTGGTAGATGATGATGCTAGAAAATTAGCTATATTTTGGCAATCTGCTTTAACTGAACAATGGGCAAATATCATCGAAATGGCTGGCTGGCTAGATACGCTCTCAGAAGAATGGTTAAAAGAATATCAACCACAGCTACTCTTAGCAAAAGCCTATCGTTATCTAGAAGATTTTGATTCTGCTCATAATACTTTAATTGCTTTTGAAAAACACTCCTCAGGCACTCCTAATAGTCGTATAGAAATTGCCCATTTAGCCTATTTGCGTGGTGATCTTGCCAAAGTAGTGAAGCAGCTCGAACAAATCTTCAACGATATTGCTGAATTACCTTCAGATAGCCTGAAAGAATATCTATTAGCATTGAAAGCTACTCGCTCATCAAAATTTCCCATGTTATGGGAACAAGCTGCAACACTATATCCTCAAGACACATGGTATCTCTTACAACAACAAGATTGGTCTGCTGCTAGAAGAATCTTAGCTACAAAACAATCATTAACCACACAAGACTATCTAGATTGGCTACATTGCTGTATTGAATTAGAAGACTACACTGAGTTTTCGAAGATGTTATCTCAACTCCAACAGAAAAACATTACACTTCAAGAAAATATTTTATTAACTCTTTGGCAATCAGTAGCTCAATCAAATTGGCAGAAAATTATTGCTCAAGAAGCCGAAATTAACAATCTTCCACAAAATATTTTACAGGCTTATCATCCACAGTTACTACTAGCTAAGGCATATCGGTATTTAGGTGATTTCGACTCTGCTAATAATGCACTAATAGCATTTGAGAAACACTCTGTTGGCTCCCCCAACAGTAGAATGGAAATCGCTTACCTAGCCCACTCTCGCGGTGATTCTGCTAAAGTGATTAAACAACTGGAGCAGGCTTGCGCCTCTTTGAACAAAGAGTTCATCCAAATGCCCGAAAAAATTGTAGAAATCTATCTAAATGCATTATATCAACAACGATCCCCAAAATTACCATCTCTGCTATATC
Organism: Gallibacterium faecale; assembly: GCF_027920745.1. Classification (NCBI taxonomy): domain Bacteria; kingdom Pseudomonadati; phylum Pseudomonadota; class Gammaproteobacteria; order Pasteurellales; family Pasteurellaceae; genus Gallibacterium; species Gallibacterium faecale. The sequence continues at coordinate 13,182 of NZ_JAQIBB010000048.1, forward strand.
AATTTGAAGCATTATATGCTCAAAAAGAATGGTTCCAATATCAAACAGTAATGTTTTATTTGGAAGAAAAACGTTGGCAAGATATCCTGCAATATTCAAGTACATTGTCTGAAGCTCAGAAAGAACGATTGGTGTACCCCATTGTATTGGCAACCTATCGTTTGGGGTTATTTGATCGTTTAGATAAGACGTTGGTTTTGCCTACCTTTCAACACAACTACGACTATTGGCAGTTAGTGTATGAAATTGCTTGCATGGACAACAATATTGAACTGCAAAAACATTGTCTCAAAGGCATGATAGCGATTTATCCAGAACGCAATAAGGAAGAAAATTTAAATAATTTGCATACATTGCAGGTAGTTCAAAATGCTGATGAATAATACTGAGCAAACATACCAAGCCGGTAATGGGCAAATCATTAAGTATCGGCAAAAGGCAGCGAAGTATGACTTTAACCATTTATTGGTTGTATTTTCTGGTTTTCTGCATGCCAAGCCAGGAAATTATGATTTTGCTAATGCATTAAATGACTGCCCATGCGATGTATTGTGGATCGCTGATGATTTCCAGGGCATGTACACTTATTATATGTGTATTAATCAAGATTTTTGCGTGGAAAAGGCTGTACAAGAATTTATTGGGGTAAAACTGGATGAGTTAGGATTAACTTGGAAGCAAATGACGTTTACCGGCTTTTCGAAGGGTGGCAGTGCTGCGCTGTATCACGGTTTAAAATTTGGAGTCAAAAATATTGTAATTACGGTGCCTCAAATTAATGTAGGCAGCTATATCCATAACCATTAGCAGCATGTCGCTAAGCATATGCTAGGTGATAATTATGAAATGAGCGATGTCGAAACTTTGGATAAGATGATGTCAAACTTGCTTAAGCAAGATGCACAACTTGATAGGAACATTTATCTGTTGACCTCTGAAGCCGATATCCAATATCCAGGAGAAATAGTACCTTATTTAGATGAGTTTAAGAAATATGCTAATTTTAATCTTCTAAAAACTCACTCAATATTTGTTAGAGAACATAGTCAGGTAACTAGTCATCATGTTGCACTTTTGCTTGGTATTTATTATTCATTAGCATCAAACGGTATACCCAGGTTTGTGAATCAATCAGTTAACTTCTTTGGAAAATCATTAGATTCTGATAAAAATCCAAGTGCTGATCCTATTGTGGATCTACGGAGCTGTAATATTATTAAGGGCAAGTTATTTGTTGAAGGTGTCGGTATTTTAAGGGGGCTCCCTGCTTCAGAGTATCAATATATTGATTATGCTTTGATATTAAAACCTATTTCCTCTATTTCCGCTAAAAAGATCGAATTAAAATTGGCAAAATCTAACCGCCCTGGTTTAACCAAGGAGTTTTTTGATGGTGAACACTTTGTTATATATGACAAATGTTGGTTTACAACATATCAATTCACAGGTGTGGATATCAATCAAGTACCTAATGGTGAATATGATTTATATCTTAAAATCAAACAAGCCAATATTGAGAAGATACTTCCTTTAAATAGTAAAAAGGGTATAAGTGCTCAAGATAATTATATGAAATTGGTGTGTAAGAGGGGGGGGGCACCTAATGAATGTGCAAAATTCAAGCATAGCAAAATCATTAAATTCTGATTTGGCAGCGAATACTTTGGTCTTAGATGAGGCACTTATTGACTTGCATTCCTTTGAAATCAAAAACAATAAACTGTTTTTGTCGGGCATTGGTTTTATTAAAGGCGTAGATATTATTGATTGGCCGGATATTGACTACAAACTGATTTTCAAAAGCGAGAACGGTATTTACACCAAGCAATTGGCGAAATTGCACAGGCCAGAGCTGACGCAAGCTTATGTATCGGTATGATAAGTGTGTTTTTACAACATTAAAGGAAGCCGGTTTAGATATCAGTGATTTGCCTTTTGATGAGTATGAGCTTTTCCTACAAATCACAACCAAAAAATTCACCATCAAACAAAAATTACGCGCTTTGGATGTTTCGCAAATCACATCGCCTTTATTGGTGGTTTCGAAAAAAGAACATGTTGTTTTCGTTGATAAATTGCGTATTGATAAAACCATAGCGAACAACTATGTTCCTCATGTTAAAACTAAACAGGCGATTCTGGAGAGAGGGAGTTTTATTGATTCTGCCAATAATCAATTGATTGCGCCCAATCATTGCGTAAATTGTTTCGTGTGTTTTGAAGGCAGCAATAATCTCGTTGAAATCCATCCCGAAGCTAATATTCAAAATCTGTATTTGGAATTATTGGGCAGTAACAATATGGTCAAAATCGGTAAGAATGTGAAGTTGCATGGAACTATTCGTTTGGGCTTCTGTTGCGAGCTGGCCATCGGAAAAGGCACATCAAGCACCAATCCGATTTATGCGACCGTGGCCGAGCGTACCAAGTTGATTATCGGTAAAGATTGTATGTTTGCTACTAATAATCAAATACGTTCAGATGATGCTCATGCTATTTATGATGTGCATACGGGGAAGCGGATCAATCACTCGCGCGATATCGTTATTGGCGATCATGTTTGGATTGGCTATGGAGCAACCATTATGGGTGGAGCGGAAATCGGCTCCGGTTCTGTGGTTGGAGCATTCTCGTTTGTGCGAAAAAAATTTCCTAATAACTGCGTTATTGCCGGTACACCTGCCAAGTTAGTTAAAAAGGATATTTTTTGGGAAAGGCCTTTATTATTACGCAGACCTAATGCTATAGACTTTACTACAGACGAGCTAATACAAAAATCTTACTGCCAAGAAACAAAAGAGTAACACGACACAAAGGAGAAACAGTTGCTTAAACCTTGTACTAAGTTGGCATATAGGACAAAAAGGCATAGTAGACAAAATTGTTACTGATCTGTCAAAAACTATGCCAAGTGGACAAAATTGTTACTGATCTGTCAAAAACTATGCCAAGTGGACAAAATTGTTACTGATCTGTCAAAAACTATGCCAAGTGGACAAAATTGTTGCTAATGTTTATTTTCTTTAAACATTAGTGACTCTTTTTATTTAAAAAATCTTGTATAAACAACACCTTACGCCTTTTCGTTAATCCATTATGATTATTTAATTTTCTCTTAAGTTCACTAAATAATCCTTCTAAACGATTTGTCGTCTTTTCTATATTTAATTCAGGATATTTCTCATAGGTAAAAATAAAATCCATATAACGCTTTAAACTGGCATAAACGCCTCTTACATTACGATGTTTATAAGGAAAATAACCTTTTTCATTGGCTTTATCACTCCTCTCTTTTAAAAACGTTTGATGTTTTATAAACCAATAATGTAATCGTCGATAAAATTCATTTTTTGAGCTTTGCGTGAGTGTTTTTATAATGAGTTTTAATTCTTTACCTGCTTGTGATTGATGCTTTTTCCTCAATTTTCTCATCACAATGGCTATCATATGAAATTGACACATCTGTATTGGGGTATTAAATAAATCCTTCATCAAGCCTCTTTTACCATCGCAGGTAATTGATTGAATAATATAGCCTTTTTCTCTTAATCTATTCAGTGCAAGCTGGTAATAAATCGCTTTTTCGGTTCGAACAAAATAATGGGAAACTACATTAGTTGAATTCGAATCAATTAACACTAATACGCCAAAATAACGACCGAAAAAAGTCAATGTTCAGGTATCGATTTAAAGGCTGTTTTAAAGCGGTTTTGGGAGCTTTATCAATATATCTTTGAATAGTTCTCACTGAACAATGATATTTAACGGCAAGTTGTTGATAGGTTTGCTTTCCAGATGTGTAATCTGACCAAATTTTATTTGGGACTAATTTAGTCTTGAAGGTAAATGTCTTATGGCACTGATGACAAAAATATCGCTGAATATTATTTGATGTACCCTGTTTCTTTATTTTTGTACTTTGGCAAAATGAACAGTTTTTTGTTCATATTTCAAAAAGAGGATTTAAAGCCTTGTAGTATAAGACTTTAAACCACTTTTAGCCAACTCTTTTGTCCTATATGCCTACATTTCTGAGGTTAAAGTTAATGGCGTTGACAACAAAATATTTTAAGTTACTTCTGAAATACTGAAAAAAAATACTTTAGAGGTCTTAACACTTTAATCTTCGAATCATCGAAAAACTGATATGGCTTTTTGCGGAATTTCCGCCATTTCCGTACTATTACCATCGAAGATAGAGTATCTCTCGAAGAAAGCTCTTTCTGTTGTCTTTCTGCTATATCTGACGCCACAACAGTCTGATTAATATTCTCATATGCTTGAATACCCTCTTCGACATTTTCGTAAGGGATTACTTGCCCATCTCTAAGTAACAAGACATAATCACACATCTTACGCACCTGAGCCATACTGTGCGTTACTAAAATAATCTTAGAACCATGAATCCGCTCTTTAAACGCTATCTGAGCTTTATTTTGGAAATGAGCATCGCCAGTAGACATTGCTTCATCTACAAGAAAGTAGTCAAAATCAAAAGCTAAACTTAGACCAAAGCCTACACGTGATTTCATTCCTGAAGAATACGTTTTAACAGGTAAATCAAAATAACGCCCTATCTCAGCAAAATCTTCTACGAATTTCACAATTTTATGCAATTCATCCCCTTCTGCACCATGAACACGGGCTACAAACTTTACATTTTCTCTTGCAGTTAACGATCCTTGAAAGCCACCACCTAACCCTACTGGCCAAGAGATTGAATTATTAGAACGGATTACACCTTTATCAGGCGTATCTAAACCACCAATAAGGTTCATTAAGGTCGACTTTCCTGCACCATTACGACCTATTAAAGCAATATTCTTACCATCAGGTATCACTAAGTTTAAATCCCGAAAGATAAATTCTCTTCCTCTCTCCGTACGATAGGATTTCGTCACATTCTTTATCTCGATCATATCGCCACCAATTTTCGTCTTCTCACCCGGTAAAGACCAAGAGAGAGGCAAAGTAAAAACACTGTGAGTTTGATAGGATAGAAGATATTTACACCAACATGATCTGGATAATAGGAAAAAGTTGCTAAGCGTAATTCATCAATAATATGAACAAAAGGATTCCACAACAATACGCTAATTATTTCATTTGGTAGTGCCCAGATAGGAAAGATAATTCCAGACAAAAAATACAGTACCATAAACAGTATACCTGCAACATTTGAAACTTCAGGAATAATATCAACGAGCATACAGAATAAGAGTCCAATAGAAAAAGAAAGCAAAATGCCGATCCCTATCACACTCAACCATCGCAAAGGCCCCACCATGAACAGATCCAAATCAAACCATACATACATGACTACCATAAATAATACATACACACACGCATAAATAGCAATTTCTACAATACTCCGTGCAATGATCGTGTCTAATGGTTTAATTTGTTTATATGCAAAAAGAGCTCGATTTGCATTGACTGCCGCCATTCCCTTGGTAATGATATTACGCATCATAAAAAATGGAATCATCCCAGACACTAAATAAGCAGGATATTCAACATTAGAAGCAGAAGCACTTCGTAAGGAAAACATTACGACAAAAATCAATACTTGAGTGATCGGCTCAAATAATGTCCAAAATGCACCAAACCGTCGCCCCGATATCCGCGTACGCATCTCCCTCAGGATTAAAGCAAATAATACTGATTGTACTATACGTAATGAGCTACGGTTCTGAAATGACATTGATACACCTTAGAAACTATTATTAATAGTACGCCCTAACACCAATGTTTGTACAATTGGCGAGATAATCTTTTGCCATTCATATACTGGCGCATTAGTTACGTAAATTGCATCTTCTGGTAATACTTCAAATGAACGAGCTAAGAAGATAGATTCAGGTTTACGCATATCTAAACGGAATACTTCCGCTGCTGGCTCACCTTCTTTAGGATGTTGGTTAAGCCTAAATACAAAAACGCCTTGTGGATCTGCTTTATTTTCCTCTAATCCTCCAACAGAGCCTAATACTTCTAATAAACTAGGATTACGTGAAGGTAAGTCTTTTAATCCGGGTTCTCTTACTGCTCCCATCGCGACAAAACGTTGACGAGCTCGTTCTAAAATTACTTCTGAACGAGGTGCTAATTGACGGTTTCCACCAGATAATACTTCGTCATAGTTTAGGGTATAAGCTTGTGTCCCCGTTCTGACTGTTACATTAATCAAATGGGGCTCTAGCACTGGGCCACCGGCCATATTTACAACATCTAAAATAGTTAAAGGGCCGGATAAACTAGAAAATCTTCCTGGTGATTTAACTGCTCCCGCTACCAGCACAGATCCTGATAAGTCCCCAACAAGTTCGCTATAAACTTGAGGATCAGTTGCAACTGATCCTGTTAAACGCTTACGAATAGCATTATCTACCTGCGGTAATGTATAGCCACTCACTTTTAATGATCCTACATAAGGTAGAGTAATTGTACCAGCCGCAGAAACTCTCACATGACCAAATACAGTACCCCCTGCTGCCAATGGCGCAAATACACCACCTTCTGCTGAATCAGAGATAGTCACTTTAATCACATCACCACCCACTAAACGGATTGTTGTTGCATCAGTTGCTGAAATCCGTGCCGATAAAGGCGGGGCTGGTTTACGAGCATATTCATGTACTGTCTCAGGAGATACATCCACAAGTTTATAAGGAAGGTTTGAATCTTCATCTCCAGCTTTCGAAGTAATAGAACTACTATATGGTCCTGCACCTGATAATATTGAGCCACATGCAGTCAATATCAGAGACAATCCAAATACACTTAATACTTTCACTGTACGATGAGTAAAAATTCGGGTAGATAAATCTAAATACATCATTGTTCTCTTTCTTATCTTAATCTCGATGATCTTCAATAGTTGCTACAATAAAGCGAGTAATACCAAATAGAGCAAGTAAACATATTAAAATCGTTAACAAGTTATAAGGAACATCCGGATAAATTGCATCCTCAGGTAAGTTTGGTGATACCACAACAGCGAGCGTACGAAATTTCTTATTCACTTCAATACGTGTATTTTCTAAAGATGCTAAACTTACTTTATATGCCTCTTCTGCAATTCCAGCTTGAATAGTAAGGTCTCTAAATTTTGAGGCCACTGTATTCAATTTAGTCCCACCATCTTGTGCAATAAGACGTTGAGTTTCTTGTTTAAGTTGTTCTTGAATCGCAGTTATTTTTCGTTTTTGTTGTAAAACTTGTGGAGATTGAGGACTTAGTGAAGATAATAAAGTGGTTAATTTTGCCTTTTCTGTTGCTAAAGTCGCTTCCATACTAGCAATCAGTTCTGATTGTGAAGTCGCTGTAGCTTCTGCATTTAATAAATTATTTTGTGCTTGAAATTGCAGAAGTTCATCACGTTTTTCTTCATAATTTGTTCTAGCGGTAGCTAACTCTTTTTCTACAAAAGTGAGTTGATCTCGCGTCATCCTATGTGATAACTCATTTACAAAACGCTCACTCTCTTTAAGAATTGTCTCTAATACTTTTTGTGAATACTCAGGATCAAAAGCCTGAACTTCAACTTTTAATAAACCGGTCTCTGTATCGTAATGTACTTGCACCACGCGTTGATAAAACTTTAAGACTTCAGATTGTGGTGCGCTTTTACTTAACCAATATAATGGGTCATGATTCACAGAGGTATAATGATCTAACCAGCCTATCTTCTCTTCTAAGATTTGAAGCATATCGTTAGAGATAATATATTGACGTAAATATAAGGTTTCTTCACGAGAGGTAGGATTGACAGAACCAAGTAATAAAGCTAAACCTGGGCTATTAATTGCAGAATTAGTGCTATCTGTCTGACGTACTGCAATTTCTGCGGTACTTACATATCGGTTTACTGCAAATAAAGCGTAATAAATAATAGCTAAGACAAATGGGATTAATACAATAAAAATGAACAGTCGCCGTTTATTTGAAGAAGAGTCAGACATTCATATTCCTCCTAAAATTTATGACGGTGCATTCTAATATAATTTTCAGAAATATCATAGAAAAATGGATCTTCTCCATTAAAATTTAGATAGATGATAACAAAAGGAAAAATATCAATTTTGCTGTTTATTCACTTCGTCGGATTTAGGTCTTTTTTCCCTTTTTCTCATCACCGGAAACCATTGTCTTCCATACATTTTGAAAAGCGAAGGTGGGGAGTGGGAATATATTTTGTGATAAAAAATCTGTACCTTCATTTAGAGAGAAATTTACTCCAATTTTTAAGGTACAGATCCAAGAGTAACGCTTAGAATAATATGTTGCGATTAATTATCTTCTTCCGGCAATTCTAACTGTTCTGGTGAAAGGATAATTCCAGTTAAATCTGCATATACAAAATCTTCTGGAAGGAAGGAAACGCCACCAAAATTGACTGGCACATCAACTTCACCTGTCATTTGTTCATCTGCTGATACTGGAATTGGTGCTAGTGCTTGAATACCAATATCAATATTTTCTAATTGGTCAATTTGACGTACCGCACCATACACAATAATGCCTTCCCAGCCGTTATCTGCAGCTAATTGCGCCAACTCGGCATCAATCAACGCACGGCGTACCGCACCACCACCATCAATCAATAATACTCGTCCATGTCCATCTTCTTCTAATACTTCTGCAATTAAACCATTGCTTTCAAAACATTTGATTGTGGTAATTTTTCCTGAAAATGCTGAAATACCGCCGAAACTAGAAAAAATTGGGTCAACAACATCAACTTGATCCAAGTAAATATCGCAAAGTTCTGATGTGTCAATTCTCATTGTGTTTTCCTTTGTTAATAAACTTTAGAACCCTACTCTAAGTACAGTCCTAAACTAAAAATAATGTTAAATAATAGTGCTAGTTTAGCCATTTGTGCAAGCATTGGGCGTAATTCTATCGCATCTTTATGGCGTAATACAAAAACTGCGTGTTTTATCAACAATGGCAAAATAACAATAAATAAGAAACTGTACCAGTGTTGAAAGTAATAGATAGCAAATGATAATGCACAAAGTACAGCTAACGTCAGTAACGCAATATGATAATAGCAGCCATACTTCGCTCCAATGCGTACAATTAACGTATTTTTACCTGATTTTTTATCTTGTTCTACATCGCGTAAATTATTGATATTTAACACAGCAACTGCTAAAAAACCAGACATCATTGCAGGTAAAAAGATACTATGGCTCAACTGATGTGCTTGCAAATAAAATGTGCCACCTACGCCAAGCAAACCAAAGAAAATAAAAACAGAAATATCACCTAACCCCATATATCCATAAGGTTTTTTACCAACAGTATAAGTAATTGAAGCAATAATCGCTAATACGCCCAGCACAACAAACGCCAACACATCATTCCATGTTTGACAAGAAACAGCGATTAAAGCAACGCCTGACACCATACTTGCTAACGTGACTAAAATTAATCCTACCCGTAATTGAGCAAAACTGATTACCCCTTGTTGAATCCCTCTTAATGGACCGATACGCTCAGCGGTATCAGAACCTTTAACATGATCGCCATAATCATTAGCAAAGTTAGATACAATCTGTAATAACGTTGCGGTCACTAACGCTAAAAAAGCAACAATCCCGTTAAATTGCTGATAATAATGTGCTAAAGCAGAACCAGTGACGATAGAAGCTATCGCTAATGGCAAAGTTTTTGGTCTTGCGGTTTCTAACCACATTTTACATTTGCTTGGTTTCATTAATTTCTCTAGATTTATCAATTCTTATCGCAACACTATGCGTAAAAGAGTTGTTCTTATAAAATAAGTTGGTCATTTTACCCGAATTGATTTGATTGTATAGTGAATTCAATCCAAATCTGTGCTTGGTACAAGCTCTTAACTCACTGATTTCAAGCTTATTTACGCTAACTACTTATTTATTGGCATAAGAGGCAAAACTATTATGCAATTACAGCCTATTGCAACTATCTATACCCCTTATACAGAAAAATTTTCCGTACCTCGCCAACCTGACTTGGTGAAACATGGCACAGGAATCTTAGAATTATTACCCCCTTATAATGTCCCCGAATGTGTCAGGGGCTTAGAACAATTTTCACACTTATGGCTTATTTTCCAATTTGACCGTATCCCTGTTGGCAAGTGGTCACCCACAGTGCGTCCACCTCGTTTAGGCGGCAACCAACGTATTGGTGTATTTGCCTCTCGTTCTACTCATCGTCCTAATCCACTCGGTTTATCTAAAGTTCGTCTAAACCATATTGAGATTAAACAAGGGAAAGTACGATTACATTTAGGGAGTGTTGATCTCGTCAATGGTACACCTATTTTTGATATTAAACCCTATCTCGCTTATGCAGATAGTGAGCCTCTTGCTCAATCTAGTTTTGCTCAGACTAAACCTGAAGCAACATTACAGGTGATTTTTACTCCAGCAGCTAAACAACAAGCGACTATCTTAGCTTCGCAATACCCTGATTTATTATTATTAATTACCGAAGTATTACAGCAAGATCCTCGCCCTGCCTATCAGCAAAGACAGATTTCTGATCGGATTTATGGCATGACCTTGTGGGATATTAATATTCAATGGCGAATGCGTTCAGTACAAACCATTGAAGTTCTCGCTTTGACAAAATCTATTTAATATTTTTTAGCTATTTTGCTGTAATTAGTATTTAGGTTTCGCCCTAAAGGGCGACTTCATTTTCTTTACTTGTGTAAAGAAAACGAAGCAAAAGAAACACACCCTCGCACACTTGCTACTCCTCATTCCAATAAGATTTTCCGGGCGGCAAAAAACAGAGATTTTTCTCACTACGTTCGAAAAATGATCACTTTTTTTGCCTGAAAATCTTATTTACATTCGGGCAAGTGTGAGAGGGAGCCCAATAAACATTTATTAAATTTTGTGATTAAATTTAGATTTATCAATAGTCTGCAGTCTTGAATAATCAAGACCGCTTCCATTGTCTTAGTCTTATTTTTGACTGCATACTGCAATAAAATGCAGTTTATTTTGTGGATCATTAAAGAATTTAAACTTCTTTTTAAACGTTGCACGATTTTCTGATTTAAGTGCATTTCTCACAATTTTTAATGTTCCCAATACACCTTCATCATGGATCATTCCTTTAGGTGACAATAATGTCATCTCTCCAGAGTAAGTATCCACATTACTAAAACCTGCTGATTTAAATAAGACTTTCCAATCTTCTTTTGTTAATGGTGTTACACTTACATTAATCACATCACGCAACACAGATAAGATTGCCTCTGAATTAGGTTCTAATAACATCACATCATGGGTTAATAAAAAACCACCTGGCTTTAATACGCGAAAATATTCTGCTACCGCTTTTTGTTTTGCTTCAATTGGCAACATAGTCAACATTGCTTCATTAATCACAACATCAAACGAATTATCTGCGAAAGGTAATTTCATCGCATTAGCACGTTGCACATGAATAAGATGCTCCAATTTTGCTTCACTAATATTTTTTTGTGCTTTTGCTAATGCTTGCTCATCAAGATCTACACCTTCGATCTGACAACCAAATTGACTCGCTAAACCAATCGCAGTCGTTCCCATATTACACGCAACTTCAAGTACTTTTTTATCTTTGTTGAAATCTGCGTTAGCGATCAGCCAATCTGTTCCTTTTCTCCCACCTGGACGAAGACGAGTTTTACCTAAACGAGCTAAAAAATTATGCCCCATTTCTTCTTTTTTCATCATATTTCCTTAATCGTTAGATAAATACGTGGTTTATTACCTCGTACCATAAACTACAATGGTTTTTCCATGTGCAGAAATCAATCCTTGATCTTCTAACATCTTTAAAATACGTCCCACTGTTTCTCGGGAACAACCAACAATTTGCCCAATTTCTTGGCGAGTAATTTTGATTTGCATCCCTTCCGGATGTGTCATTGCTTCTGGCATTTTTGCTAAATGCAATAACGTTTGAGCAATACGTCCGGTAACATCTAAGAACGCCAAGTTACTCACTTGTTTAGAGGTATTTTGTAAACGGCGTGCTAATTGTGCTGTGAGATACATCAAGATCTCAGGATTAACTTGAATTAACTGACGGAATTTTTTATAAGAAATTTCAGCAACTTCACAAGTTGTTTTTGCTTTCACCCATGCAGTCCGTACTTTAACTTCTTCAAACAAACCGATTTCACCAAAGAACTCACCTTGGCTCAAATAAGAAAGGATCATCTCTTTCCCTTCATCATCTTTCACTAAAACAGCAACAGAACCTTTAATTAAATAATATAAGGTTTCTGCTTTTTCACCGGCATTGATTAATGTACTTTTTGAGGGATATTTGTGAATGTGGCAATGAGATAAAAACCATTCTAAAGTCGGGTCACCTGCATGTGCTATTCCCGTATCATCCTGTTGCATTTCAATTTCTTCTTTCATATCCATACCACCAACACTTATGAGATTGAATCGAGATTTAAGACACTGTTTTTATAGCATATTTTGCTTAGGTTGTCTTAAAAATTCCCGTTTTTCCTTGAGATCTAATGATTGATGTAGTTCTGACCACACAATCACGACCTCACCTGATTTAATCTGTTTTAATAATCGTGCTTCTTTTTCCGCTAACGTTAATTCACGCACGCCATAATCTGTACCTTCTCGTAAAATGAAACTCTGTACAATATTATGTAATGCGGTATCGCTTAGCTGTTCCCACGGAATAATCATCATTTAACCTAATCCAATAATGGTTCAATTAATTGCCACTGAGTCGCAAAATCTTGACTTGGTAAATGACGGAAATTTGAACGGACATACCGCATAAATTGTCCCTCACATAATAAAACTAAATGTCCTGCAATAGTACGCTCATCAACTTTAAAACCGCGACCTTCTCGTAACTTTCGCATTTGCAATACATTGACTAACTGTAATTCCAAACGATCAAAAAATGTCGCTACCCGGATCTGTAATGCTTTATCTTCAAACATTAATGCATGACCAGTTAAAATCCGAGTTAAACCTGGGTTCTTTTGTGCAAAGGTTAATACCATCTGCAAAATATCATGCACTCGCATTTTTGTATCCGTTTGCATTTTCATTGACTGAGTAATCCGTTGTAATAACACCGTTTCAATTTGCTCAATCAAGGCTTCAAAAATTTTTGTTTTACTTGGAAAGTAACGATACAACGCAGCTTCAGATACGCCCACTGCTTCCGCTAGTTTTGCAGTTGTAATACGTTCCATTCCCTGCTCAGAATGTAATAAATGGGCAACAATCGTTAATACTTGTTGCCGTCTTGCCGCTAAAGATCGCTTTTCAATCTTCTTTTTAGGCTTATTTTCCTGTATGACCAAATCCACCGCTGCCTCGTTCTGTTTGCTCAAAATCAGTGACGATATTAAATTCAGCTTGTACAACAGGCACAAACACAAGCTGCGCAATTCGATCCCCAACTTCAATCGTAAATGGCTGTTCGCTACGATTCCAAGCTGAGATCATTAATGGTCCTTGATAATCAGAATCGATTAATCCCACTAAATTTCCTAACACAATGCCATGTTTATGACCTAATCCAGAACGAGGCAAAATCACAGCTGCTAAATTCGGATCGGCAATATAAATGGAAAGTCCTGTGGGAATTAAACGGGTTTCACCTGGTTGTAAGATAATTTTTTCATCAATCAAAGCACGTAAGTCTAAACCAGCGGATCCCTCTGTTGCATAACTCGGGAGTGGAAATTCATTCCCGATACGAGAATCAAGAATTTTTACATCAATTTTTTTCATCATAATTTTTGTTTTTTTGATAGAGATTAATAATATGACTAACCAATTGTTCTGCTAATTGTTGCTTATCTGTCAGAGGCAAACTGATATTTCCATCATGCCAAAAAAGTTGTAACGCATTATTATCGCTACTAAATCCTTGTCCAGCAATCGACACATCATTAGCACAAATTAAATCTAATTGCTTACGAACTAATTTATCTTTTGCATAATTTTCAACATCTTGCGTTTCAGCCGCAAACCCTACCGTAAAAGGTCGATTTTCTTTGAGATGGCCAACGTCGGCAATAATATCAGGATTTTTTATTAATTTTAATGTTAATTCATCCCCGGTTTTCTTTATTTTTTGCGTAGCAATTTCAGCTACTCGATAATCTGCTACGGCCGCACAACCAATAAAAATTTGATGATTTGTTGCTGCTTGTAACGATTGCTGCCACATTTGTTGTGCCGTCGTTACCGAAATTAAGTTTACTCCTTGCGGCACAGCTAAATTCACTGGTCCACTAATCAAAGTCACATCTGCACCTTGCATAGCAAAAGCTTTTGCTATCGCATATCCCATTTTACCCGAACTATAATTCGAAATATAACGAACAGGATCTATTGGTTCTTGTGTTGGCCCCGCAGTAATCGCCACTTTTAGACCACTTAATGTTTTTTCTGCACAAAATGTCTGGGTAACCGCAGTAAAAATTTCTGCTGGCTCTGACATTCTACCCGCTCCGATATCACCACACGCCTGGGCACCACTATTCGGTCCAATAATCGTTATACCTCTTTGTTGTAAACTTTTAATATGTTGTTGGACCACCGCTTGAGCATACATTTGTTGGTTCATTGCTGGTGCAACAAAAATAGGTGCCTGTGTTGCTAAACATAATGTGGTGAGTAGATCATTCGCCATTCCTAAATTAAAACGTGCAAGAAAATCTGCCGTTGCTGGGGCAATCACAATCGCATCCGCCCATTTAGCCAACTCAATATGCCCCATTGCTAATTCAGCTTGAGGATCAAATAAAGATTGAGAAACAGCATTCCCTGAGATCGCTTGTAGAGTAAGAGGAGAAACAAAGTGAGAGGCTGCTTCAGTTAACACAACTCTAACTTCTGCATTTTGTTTACGTAATAAACGGATAAATTCAATTGTTTTATAAGCAGCAATACCGCCAGTAATACCGACAACAATACGTTTCTGTTGGAGAAAATTATCCACTGGTTGATAACCTCTAGAAAAAACAACAAAAGATGAATCATTCTACTGGATATTTACTACCCTGCCAATTTACCCAGCGACTTATTCACTTAAAAAATGATTTTTTCCTGTTTTACGATCCCTCTTCCATAACAGATCAAAAAAACTCTTTACGGAATGAATCTACTTTATGCTGGATGCCATTGTTATTTCATTCACTTTTAATCTTATGTCTAATTTAATGCCTCGAGAAAAATTGTTGCAACAAGGTGTCGAATCGCTTAGTGATCAAGAATTACTCGCTATCTTTTTACGTACTGGGTTTAAGCAATGCCCAGTGATAACTTTAGCAGCCAATACCCTTGCTCATTTTGGCTCATTACGTGCATTATTAACTGCTTCACTCGATCAATTCTGTGCGGTAAAAGGTCTTGGAACAACGCAATATGTACAACTCCAAGCTTGTGTCGAAATGACAAAACGTTACCTTTCTCAAGAATTACAACAACAACCACTATTTAATAACATTGAATTTGCCAAACTGTATGTACAAAGTGAATTGGCAACGCAACAAAGAGAAATGTTTATGGTGTTATTTTTGGATAATCAACACTATCTAATACGACAAGATATCCTGTTCCAAGGGACAATCAATAGTACTCAAGTCCACCCACGAGAAATCATTAAATCAGCACTGCAATACAATGCAGCAGCGATTATTCTTGCTCATAATCATCCTTCAGGAATCACCACACCAAGCCAACAGGATATTCATATTACGCATAATATTCAGCAAGCCTGTCAATTAGTAGATATTCGAGTATTAGATCATTTAATTGTGGGGAAAAATCAGGTGTTGTCGTTTTGTGAGGAGGGATTAATTAAACAAATTTCGGATAAATAGAAATCTAAATTCAGTTTAATGACAAAGTCTATTTAATATTTTTTAGCTATTTTTGCTCTAACTAACATTTATTAGATTTGTGAGCAATTTCAGGTTTGTTATCAGTCTGATAATTTATTCTATTTTGAAGCCTAACATCCCGTTAGGCTTCATCTCATAAACAACCAATTAACCTAATAACTGATTAATACGTTTAATAAATGCGGCTGGATTTTCTAGCGTGCCTCGTTCTGCTAACAACGCTTGATCGAATAACAACTCAATCCACTCTGCAAATTGTTGTTCATCAGCAATATCCGCCACTTTTTTTACTAAACTATGTTCTGGGTTAAGCTCAAAAGTATATTTCACTTCTGGCATTTTTTGCCCTGCTGCGGCAAATAACTTCGCCATTTGTGTCGTCATTTGATCGCTATCTGTTGATACAATCGCAGGCGTTTCACTTAAACGGTGAGTTAAACGAACATCTTTGACTCGTTCACCTAATAAGGTTTTAACGCGTTCAATAAATGAAGCGAACTCTTGAGCTTCTTCTTTTTGTTTATCCTCTTCCTCTTTATCCGCTAAATCGCCAAGATCAAGATCAGACTTAGTAATTGTTTGTAATGGCTTACCATCAAATTCTGTGAGATAGCTTAGCATCCATTCATCAATACGATCAGATAGCAGTAATACTTCAATGCCTTTCTTATTGAAGATCTCTAAATGTGGGCTATTTTTCGCTGCCATATAGCTATCCGCAGTGATGTAATAAATAGCTTTTTGTCCTTCTTTCATCCGTGCCACATAATCAGTCAACGAAACAGTTTGTTCGCTGCTCTCATTATGGGTTGAAGCAAAACGTAATAATTTCGCAATTTCTTCTTTATTAGCTGGGTCTTCTGCTGGTCCTTCTTTTAATACCAAACCAAATTCTTGCCAGAATTGTTGATATTTCGTTTTGTCTTCATCTTTCGCTAATTTTTCTAACATTCCTAACGCACGTTTAGTCAATGCTTTACGTAACGCCGCAGTTACTTTATTGTCTTGTAGAATTTCACGAGAAACATTTAATGGCAGATCATTGGAATCAATTAAGCCTTTAATAAAGCGTAAGTAATTCGGCATAAATTGTTCTGCATCATCCATGATAAAGACACGTTGTACATACAATTTCAAACCGTGTTTTTGTTCACGATTGAAGAGATCCCACGGTGCTTTTGCTGGTAAATATAATAGGCTAGTATATTCTTGATTTCCTTCAACTTTATTATGCGCCCATAGCATTGGGTCAGCAAAATCATGGCTTAAATGTTTATAAAATTCTTTATATTCTTCATCACTAATTTCTGACTTAGAACGCGTCCAAAGCGCTTGAGCTTTATTAATTTTTTCCCATTTAACGCCTGTTTCTTTACCTTCTTCATCATATTCTTTGGTTAAGATTTCTACTGGTAAGCCAATATGATCAGAATATTTGCCAATAATTTCACGCAAACGCCACTCATTTAAGAACTCTTTTTCATCTTCACGTAAATGTAAGGTAATTTCTGTACCACGTTCTTTTTTCTCAATATCCGCAACACTAAACTCACCTTCACCCGCAGATTCCCAAAGTACCCCTTGTTCCGCACTCACACCTGCAGCACGTGTTTTTACCGTTACTTTATCTGCCACAATAAACGCTGAATAAAAACCAACCCCAAATTGTCCAATAAGTTGGCTATCTTTCGCCTGTTCTGAACCTAATGAAGATAAAAATTCTTTAGTCCCTGATTTCGCAATAGTACCGAGATGTTCAATCGCTTGCTCACGGGTCATACCAATCCCATTATCACTAATTGTTAAGGTACCTTTATCTGCATCAAAGCTAATTCTTACTTTTAAATCACCATTGCCCTCATATAATTCTGGTGCAGATAATGCTTTAAAACGAAGTTTATCAGCAGCATCAGAAGCATTAGAAATAAGCTCTCTTAAAAAGATCTCTTTATTAGAATAAAGTGAATGGATCATTAATTGCAGAAGTTGTTTAACTTCTGATTGAAAGCCTCTCGTTTCTTGATTCTTACTCATATATTTTCCTTTCTAGATATCAACCAACATACTTTAATCAATTATGCTGACATAATCGTCACACATCGGCTGCATAAAATAGGTATAAAAATGTCGATTTCAAGATTTTAGGCAATAAAAAAGTGCGATCGATATCGATCACACTTTTTCCACAACATAGCTCTAACTTAGAATGAATATTTAAGCCCTACTTTTAAGCCATATTGGTTTAATTTAACACCACTCCAATTACCTAAACGGTTATATTCTAAAGCAGTGTTAAGATCTAAACTCGGCGCTAAACCATAATTTGCCCCAACCATAGCACCATAGCCTAATTTTGTTGAAGAATCTTTATCATTAAAATTTCTTCCTGCATTATCTACATAAGAATCTGTTACTTTTACGCTATTAGCTGATAAACGCGCTCCTACATAAGGTTTAATTGGTGCATTTAAATCAATATCATAAATTGCAGATACCCCAAAACCTTGCGCTTTAGCTTTAGTATGTCCTTTTACTGTGCCGTCATTATAGCTACCTTTCGCTTTGCCATAATTTGTATAATCTACCGCAGCACGCCAATCACCCATTTTATAACCGACCGCAATACTTGGTTCTAAATTGCTATCGCTAATATTGCCATGAGCAAGACCTGAAGTTTTTAATTTTGAGTAGCCTAAATCACCTTGGACATAAACTTCTGCATTGGCTGCTGATGCAACTACTAATGCACCTAATGCAACGGCTAATAGTTTTTTCATTTGCTCTCTCCTTATTTGATCAAATAAATCTGGTGCAATATATCACGATTTTTTAAATTTAGTATCTCTTGTTTCAACTTTTTCAAACCGTAACCTTGTCTTACACTGTTTACAGAAATATTCTACTCCGCCACGCAGGACTTTATTATGTCTGCGAATACTTAAATAGTGAATTTGGCAAGCACAACGATAACGATACGTTTTACCTTGCACACTTTGTACCGCAAATTGATGTTTGGTTTCAGCTGGCACCCCAAACACTTCTGTCATGACCATTTTCCACTCTTTCCCATGTGGCGGTACTCGTCCAAATAGTTGATAGACCACTAAATGAGCCAATTCATGTGGCACAACCTGATCAATAAACGCTTGTTGATTTTCTAGTAATAACACGGGATTCAAACGAATTTCCCATTCTCGTAAATAAGCCACACCTGCTTTTACTCCTCGTAATTGATAACTCACGGCTGGACGAGGAAATTCACATTGAAAACAATCCTGTGCCAGTTGCAAGCAGTGGGATAATTTTCGATTTACTTGTAAATGGAGATGTCGTTCTTGTTGTGTTGTCATTAGGCTCTGTAATATTTTGGTTACTACTTAATTAAAGCAGATGATCTTAACGGATCTTTTTCCGCTTTGTCATCTCAACCTTATCTTATCAATAATCTTCTTAACCATATTCAACTTTTTGCATATAAATTTTTAGTAATTCCCTTGAAAGCGATTAAGGCATACCCATCTTATGCCTCGCGAAAGACAAATGATTGTCGAGGAGGATTATATGAATATCGAGAAATTTACTACCAAATTCCAACAGGCTTTAGCTGAGGCACAATCTCTCGCTATCGGGAAAGATCAGCAATATATTGAACCATTACACTTAATGAGTGCATTGCTACAACAAGATGGTGGCTCAATCGCACCTTTACTTACTGCTGCTGGCGTGAATGCTGCGCAATTACGCCAAACTATTAATCAAGAAATTGATCGTTTACCGCGTGTATCGGGTAATAGTGGTGATGTACAAGTTTCACCTGCTTTAGTCAGAATGTTGAATTTATGCGATAAATTCGCTCAACAACGCAATGACAAATTTATCTCTTCTGAACTTTTTGTATTAGCCGCCTTAGACAGCTCTGACAAACTGAGTGACCTGCTAAAGAAAAGCGGACTTACTAAACAAAATTTAATCGCAAGTATTGATAAAATGCGTGGCGGTGAAAATGTAAATGATGCTGGTGCAGAAGAAACTCGCCAAGCATTACAAAAATATACGATTGATTTAACAGCAAGAGCGGAAAGTGGCAAGTTAGATCCTGTGATTGGGCGTGATGATGAAATTCGCCGTACTATTCAAGTGTTGCAACGCCGTACAAAAAATAACCCAGTGTTAATTGGTGAACCTGGGGTAGGTAAAACAGCGATTGTTGAAGGGCTTGCTCAACGTATCGTAAATGGAGAAGTCCCAGAAGGATTACGCCATAAACGGGTACTTTCTCTTGATATGGGAGCGTTAATCGCTGGTGCTAAATATCGTGGTGAGTTTGAAGAACGTCTTAAAGCCGTATTGAATGAGTTGGCTAAAGAAGAAGGTCGTATCATTTTATTTATTGATGAAATTCATACCATGGTTGGCGCAGGTAAAACCGATGGTGCGATGGATGCAGGTAACCTATTAAAACCATCTCTTGCACGTGGTGAATTACACTGTGTCGGGGCAACCACTTTAGATGAATACCGTCAATATATTGAAAAAGATGCTGCTTTAGAGCGCCGTTTCCAAAAAGTATTAGTCGATGAACCGAGTGTGGAAGATACGATTGCAATTTTGCGTGGTCTAAAAGAGCGTTATGAAATCCACCACCATGTACAAATTACTGACCCAGCGATTGTCGCCGCAGCAACCTTATCTCACCGCTATATTTCTGATCGTCAGTTACCAGATAAAGCGATTGATTTAATTGATGAAGCGGCTTCAAGTATTCGTATGGAAATCGACTCTAAACCTCAACCATTGGATAAATTGGAACGCCGTATTATTCAATTAAAACTTGAACAACAAGCGTTACAAAAAGAGGAAGATGAAGCGAGCCATAAACGTTTAGAAATGCTTGAAAAAGAGTTGAATGAAAAAGAAAAAGAGTATTCTGAGCTAGAAGAAGTTTGGAAAAGTGAAAAGGCAGCTCTTTCTGGTGCACAACACATTAAATCTGAGTTAGATAATGCGAAAACCCAGATGGAACAAGCATATCGTGCAGGTGATATTGCAAAAATGTCCGAATTAAAATACAGCACCATTCCTAACTTGGAAAAACAATTAGAACAAGCGGAAAGTGCCGAAGGCAAAGAGATGACCTTATTACGTTATCGTGTTACTGATGAGGAGATTGCAGAAGTGCTTTCTCGCGCAACAGGTATTCCAGTTGCTCGTATGATGGAAGGGGAAAAAGAAAAACTATTACGAATGGAAGAAGAGTTACACAAACGTGTTATTGGTCAAAATGAAGCCGTAGAAGCCGTGGCTAATGCAATTCGCCGTAGTCGTGCTGGTTTAGCAGATCCTAACCGTCCAATTGGATCATTCCTCTTCTTAGGACCAACTGGGGTAGGTAAAACAGAACTTTGCAAGACCTTAGCAAACTTTATGTTTGATAGCGAAGATGCAATGGTGCGTATTGATATGTCTGAATTTATGGAAAAACATTCCGTTTCACGTTTAGTCGGCGCACCTCCAGGCTATGTCGGTTATGAAGAAGGCGGTTACTTGACCGAAGCCGTACGTCGTCGTCCATATTCTGTTATTTTGTTAGATGAAGTCGAAAAAGCACACCGTGATGTGTTTAACATTTTATTACAAGTCTTAGATGATGGACGTTTAACTGATGGTCAAGGTCGTACTGTGGATTTCCGTAATACAGTGGTGATTATGACATCAAACTTAGGTTCAGATTTAATCCAATCTCAAGCCCAAAATCTTGATTATGGTGAAATGAAAGAAGTAGTGATGTCAGTAGTAGGACAACATTTCCGTCCTGAATTTATTAATCGTATTGATGAAAGTGTTGTATTCCACCCACTTGGTAAAGAGAACATCCGTGCGATTGCTTCAATTCAATTAGGTCGCTTAATTAAACGGATGCAAGAACATGGTTATCTCTTACACTTTACCGATCAAGCGTTAGATTACCTCGGTGAGGTCGGTTACGATCCAATTTATGGTGCAAGACCATTAAAACGTGCAATCCAAAATTTAGTCGAAAATCCACTTGCACAACAAATTTTGTCAGGTGCATTACTACCAGATAAAACTATCGCAATTAGTTTTGCCGATGGCAAAATGATTGCAAAACAATAATTCATCATCTTACACCACCATCAGTCAAATGCTGATGGTGGTTTCTTTTTCTTACCATTCTCGTTACACTCTTAACGTTCATTATTTTCTGCTGATTACTGATAAGGAATGTTAGGATGAAAACAATCTTTGATATTAATTTTGCTATCCTTTATCACCAACACCTTGCTTCTTGCCAAAATCATCACATTTCAGCAGAAAAATGGGACGAAAAAGCCGAAAAAATGGCAAAACATCTGGTAGAAAAAACCGATTTTTATACAGAAACCTTATTGCAACTGATCAATGCCCAACCTAATGAAACCGTTTTAGATATAGGATGTGGACCTGGTACACTGTCTTTACCACTCGCCAAACAGTGTCAGCACGTTTATGCGTTAGATTACAGCCAAGGGATGCTATCCGTCTTAGCCAATTATCAGCAACGCTTAAATTTATCCAATATCACACCTATTCATACAGCTTGGGAAGAAAATTGGCAGCACATTCCTACAACAGATATAGTTGTTGCTTCACGTTCCACCCTTGTTAATGATCTTGATGATGCGATTGATAAAATTACCCAAAAAGCACGAAAGTGCGTTTATCTGACTGCCATTACTCAACCTAGTTTTTTAGATCCTGATATTTTTACGGCAATAGGTCGCCAACCAAGCGGTTTCCCAACCTATATTTACTGGTTAAACCGCCTTTATCAGCGAGGTATTCAGGCCGAAGTTCACTTTATTGATACACAGATTTCCCACTATCAAGGTGAAAGCTATCTGGATCTCTTAAAGTCTGTTGAATTTACCCTTGGACAGCTTACTGAAAATGAAAAAATATGCCTAGAAAACTTTTACAATGAAAGAATAAAATCTCAACAGCCAATTAAGCATGGTCAACAACAATGGGCTTTGATTTCTTGGCGAGTGTGAACTTTTATAGACTATACCTTTTAACCAAAGAAAAAATCCTCGCATCATATTGATCTGTGAGGATTTTATTTCATCTAGATTAATTTGATAATGAGCCAATAAATTAGAAAACGCATAATGATAGCTTCTATCATCATGCGTTTCTTGAGTTGTGCAGCCACTGATGCAATCAATAATAATAGGATGTTGAAAGGTTTAAATTATGAGAACGCCACTGTTGTGAAGTCGAATATTCATAAGAAGCACCAATTTTCCAACGTTCCGTGATATTCCAATCTGTTCCCAATTTCACTGTAAAATGATTCGTTGGCATTGCAACATCAGATTGATACTCAATCGTTAGATCACTAACAGTCTGCTTATTTACTTGCTTGATATCTCGTTCAAATCCTACTTTTAAATAAGCTTTTAAGTTATCTCGCAACATATACTCTGTTGCTAAGCCTAAATGTAAAGTTAATTGGGAGGCATTTAGCGCTAAAATACGAGCACTAGCACTACCTCCTGAATGGGCACTGATATATTGCAAGCCAGCAGTAGGCGTAACTTGTAAATCATCCCACCTAAATTGGCGACTCACCGCAATACCTGCAGTATATTGATGAGCTGTAAAGGTATCTTTTTGATCTGTCTGTACTTTACCTGAAATATAGCCATAACCAACAGAGGTTAACCAATCTACACCTAAGCCAGTATAACGATAGCCCATTGAAATAGAAGTCGTTTGATGATGGGTAGTATGTTGAGTATTATTTAATTTATCTTTCCAACTTGTCTGACCTAAACTAATTTGTACACCAAAACTTCCATTTAAAACAGGTGTACTGCGTCCGAGTAAAATACGATTAGTCTGTGATTCACTTGATAAACTCTGTATATTTGTTCTCAATTTTTGCTGTTGATAATCTACCCATAGATTATTTTCAATATTAAGGTTTTGCCATAAAGTGCGTTGAGCCGATAAGAGATTAAGATTATCCATATATAATC
>NZ_JAQIBB010000049.1:0-36730 GCF_027920745.1 Gallibacterium faecale
TTTATCCAATCTGCAAACAAGTCATATCCAATGAGCCACCGACAAATTCCCGATTAAAAATAGTCAAGGGTTCATCTTGTTCACGTAACGCTAAAATATACAGTAATGGCAAGAAGTGTTCACCACTATTAATTGCCATCATCACATCCTCACCTAAGGTATGGTAATTAGCTAAAGCACTAAGATCATGTTTTTCAATTAAATCTAGGAGTAAATGTTGCGCTCTTCTTGCCCAATCAAAAGCATAATCACGGGTATTAATTTGTTGCCAATCAAGCAAACGTAAATTATGAATCAAATTACCACTACCTAAGATCAGAACACCTTGACGGCGTAATTCGGCTAAGTGTCTAGCTAATGCGATATGTGATTGAGGAGTTAAGCGACGACACAAGCTAAGCTGTATTACAGGAATATCTGCATTCGGGTAGAGATGCTTCATGACAGCCCAACAACCATGATCAAAGCCACGCTGTTTGTCCTGATTAAAAGGAACTAAATTCTGCAAACGTGTTTGTAATTGTTCTATGATTTTGGGTTCTGTGCTAGCAGGATACTGTACTTGATAAAGTTCATCAGGAAAACCGTAAAAATCATAGATTAGTGGTGGTTGAGGATGGCTGGTTTCCACGACATTTTCGGTCTGCCAATGGGCTGAAATACAGAGTACGGCAGTAGGCGTTGGCATTTTTAAGGCAGCCTCTCGCCATTTAGGCGTAAATTGATTTGGGGTAATTGCCAACATTGGGGAACCATGACCAATAAATAACATTGGCATACGAGGAGAGGAGAGAGTCATTGTAGTTTCCTAAAAATCAGAAATGGATAAACTGATTGTATAGGAGAAAAATAGGAAAACGAGAGTGATTTAATAAACACATCGTTTCCTATTAAGAAAATATTGAAAAGGAACTTATTCCTTCCAAACAATATGGTATTGGCGATCTTCTTCCTGATGAGAAATAAGGACTTTAGCAAAGATATCATCCATTTCATCTTTATCATTAATTAGGCCAATCCACACTTCAGCAAACGCCTCAGGATCAATTAAAGCACCGATCTCATTTTCCCAGTCATCGCTGGTTTCAACCATTTCGACGGCACCACGATCTTCAAATTGTAAGTTAAATAATAAGATATCAGCAGGATCGAGATTTTCTGGCGCCATTTCTAGAAAAATATCATAAGCAATGTCAATCGCCGTATCAGGATCAAGTTTTGCTGTTGCTGTCATTTATGTTCTCCCTTTTAAAAATTATTCTTGGATCATTTGCTGTAATATTGGCAGAAGATCCTCTTCTAACCATTGCAGACTGACTTGTTCGTGTCGAATACTGCGTTTTAGTAATAGAATCATCAATTCATCGTAATAGGTTTTGTTATCAAGATGCTCTAATTGGGCCATTAATTGTTGCATTTTATGGATAGTTTGTCGGTGATCTTGCTCACGTTTCTTAACAGCGGTAAATGCCATTTTGGGATGACATTTTAAAGCTGCTAAGATACGAGAGATAAATTCATCACGCAAAATACCATGAGTTAAGGTACTTTCTAATAACCATCTTTTTAATTGTTGTTCGCCTTGATCGGTGAGTTGATACTGTTTTCGATCAGGTTTACCTTGCTGGAATTGTAGTGAAAAAGAGATTAATCCTTGTTTTTCCAGCTGATTGAGTTCTCGATAGACTTGCTGATGTGTCGCTTGCCAGATTAATCCATAGGTTTGTGAAAACTTTTTACTAATGTCATACCCTGTGGCAGCTTGATGAGCAAGAATCGATAAGATTGTATGTGATAATGCCATAATGTTGATAACGCAAAAAATGGAGGCGCTATTTTACTGGATTTAATTAGGATTATGTAGAATTTTGCAATAAAGAGAGCAGATTCGCTGATTATTTACCCTACACCATGAAAATAGCGGTGTAGGGTAAAGGAATAAATTAACCTGTATTACGCATACCAGCAGCAATACCAGTAATAGTAATCATCAAGGCTTGCTCTAAAGCTGGATCTGTTTCACCACTGCGTAAACGGTGTAATAGTTCTACTTGTAGCAGGTTTAATGGATCAGTATAGATATTCCGTAGTTTGATCGATTCAGCAACCCAAGGTAAATCAGCCATTAACTGATCTTCATGTGACAAAGACAATAATGTTTGAATATCATCTTTTAATTGTTCACGTAAAGATTCACCGAGTGACCATAAGGTTTGAGGCACTAAACGTTGATCATAATATTCAGCTAACCAAAGGTCAGTTTTACTAAATACCATTTCGATCATACCGATACGAGTAGAGAAGAAAGGCCAAGATTTACACATTTCTTCAATAGTATTACGTTTACCTTCTTCAAATAGAGTTCGCAAAGAGGCGCCAACGCCTAACCAAGCTGGCAGCATTAAACGGTTTTGCATCCAAGCGAAAATCCAAGGAATTGCACGTAAACTTTCGACTCCACCTTTTGGATTGCGTTTAGCTGGACGAGAACCCAATGGCAAACGAGACAGTTCTTGTTCTGGTGTAGCGGCACGGAAATAAGGTACAAAATTTTCATTACCCCGGACAACTTGACGATAAATATCACAAGAAACTTGCGATAATTCATCCATAATGGCACGCCAATCTTGCTTTGGATTTGGTGGTGGTAATAAATTTGCTTCTAATACAGCACTTGCATAAAGATCTAAACTTTGTACTGCAACATCAGGTAATCCCAATTTAAAACGGATCATCTCCCCTTGTTCAGTAACACGTAATCCATTTTTTAATGAGCGAGGCGGTTGTGAAAGTAATGCAGCGTGTGCAGGTGCGCCACCACGACCGATAGTACCGCCACGACCATGGAATAAGGTCAGTTCGATATGACGTTCTTCACAGAGTTTAACTAAGGCTTCTTGTGCACGATATTGCGCCCAGGAAGCAGCTAGCATACCGGCATCTTTAGCTGAGTCAGAATAACCGATCATAATCATTTGCTTATTATTAATGATGCCGCGATACCAGCCAATATCGAACAGTTGTTGCATCACAGATTGAGAATGATCTAAATCATCTAAAGTTTCAAATAAAGGCACAACAGGTAATGCATATTTAATCCCTGCTTCTTTGAGTAATAGGTGTACTGCTAAAACATCAGAAGCAGTTCTTGCCATTGAAATAATGTAACAAGAAATAATTCCTTTTGGTTGCTGAGCAACTACTTTGCACGTATCTAAAATTTCGCGCGTTTCCTCTGATGGATTCCAATCTTGAGGCACTAATGGACGGCGGGAGCTTAATTCACGAATTAAGAAAGCTTGTTTATCTTCCTCGCTCCATTGTGCATAATCGCCTAAACCAATATAACGGGTAATTTCAGCAATGGCTTGTTGGTGACGAGTGCTTTCTTGGCGGATATCTAAGCGTGATAAAGTAACTCCAAAACAGCGAATACGGCGTAAGCAATCTAGCAATAATCCATTGGCAATAATCCGCATACCACAGGCAGAGAGTGATTGGTAGCAATCAAATAGTGGCTGCCATAATTGTTCATCATCAGTAATGATTTCACTTTCCGCAATAATTGGTGTCCGATCAGCCAATTTATCATCAAAGTAATTTAATGTATTGGCTAAACGTGTTCTGAGGTCTTTTACTACCACACGATAAGGTTCAGCGTGATCGCCATATTTTTGTCTAAATTCAGCAGAACACTCAATCATAGAGAGTTCAGATGAAAGTTGTTGGATATCATTTAAGAACAGTTCTGCTGCTTTCCAGCGTGCTAGATATAACACTTGTTGAGTGACTTTAGCTGTGACAAATGGATTGCCATCACGGTCGCCACCCATCCAAGAAGAGAAACGCACAGGTTCTAAATCAACAGGCAGTTGGAATTGACAATGTTCTTCTAAATCATCGTTTAATTGGCGTAAAAATTGTGGTACTGCCGACCATAAACTATTTTCGATCACAGCAAAGCCCCATTTTGCTTCTTCAAATGGAGTGGGGCGTTGTGTACGAATTTCATTAGTATGCCATGCTTGGGCGATTAATTGTAATAACCGACGTTGAATTTGATGACGTTCTTTTTCAGTTAAGTCAGCATTTTCTAGACGTTCTAAGCAATTATTAATTTCTACATATTTATGAACTAAAGAACGACGTGTTACTTCTGTTGGGTGGGCAGTAAGCACTAATTCAATTAATAGTTGTTGTACTGCATCAATAATTTGTTGTTTGGAAATAGAGGAATCTGCTTTTAAGCGAGCCAATAGGGCAGAAATTGAACGTTCGGACATCATTTCATCAGTATGATGACGTGAGATAGTTTGGTACTGTTCTGCAATATTGGTTAGATTTAAAAATTGGCTAAAAGCACGAGCGACAGGGATAATATTTTCAGTTGAGATATTTTGTAATGTCTTTAATAGTTGTTGACGAGCCTGATCATCGCCAGCACGAGAGCTTTTGGATAAAACACGAATATTTTCAATAAGTTGTAAAATATCACTGCCTTGTGCATCACTGATTGTTTCGCCGAGAAGATGCCCAAGCATATTAATGTTGTTGCGCATTGCAGAGTATTGTTCAATCATACTTTTTCCTTATAATCACTTCCAAGTGAATTAGATATAGCAAAAACCTATATCTGCGTCAAATAGCAAATAATTTATTTGATAAAAAAATTATTGGTTTAGATAAAAATTAAAAAAGCAAGTAATAAATTAGAAAAAATCTTAGAAAATTAAGTTTAAATTGCTTAAATTTTTAGCAAAAAGGGCTTTCACTTCATTATACTTAAACAGTGAAATAGATATCAGATTATAGAGTAAAAGTTATTGGAAAAAATGAATATCACAGAGAAGTTTTGGCAGCAAAAAACGCTACAAGAGATGAATGAAGCAGAGTGGGAAGCGTTATGTGATGGTTGTGGTAAATGTTGCTATCGTAAGTTTATTGAAGGGCGTGGTAAACGAGAACGGCTTTATTTTACCCGTATTGCCTGTGATTTATTGGATTTAGAAACAGGGCGGTGTCGTAATTATCCGCAACGGTTTAAATTAATGCCTGACTGTAGCAAATTAACCAAGAAAAATTTACCTGAATTTTCTTGGTTGCCAAAAACTTGTGCGTATCGTTTATTGTATGAAGGGAAACCTTTACCAGACTGGCATCCATTGCTTGTAGGTGATCAACGTGCAATGAAACAAGCCGGTGTGTTTATTCGTGATGGTATTCATGAAGAAGATGTGATCGATTGGTTTGAATTTGTGGTAGAGGAATTTTAGATTATTAACAAATCTGAAATTAATCATAAATCTTAATAAATGTTTATTGGGTTCCCTCTCACACTTGCCCGAATGGAAAATCTTATTGGAATGAGGAGTAGCAAGTGTGCGAGGGCGTACTTTCTTTTGCCTACTTTTCTTTATATGAATAAAGAAAAGTAGGTCGCCCTTTAGGGCGAAAACTATATGCTAACTAGAGAAAAATATTAAATAGATTTTGCCAAAACAAACAAAAATGTCGGATAACACTGTATCCGACATCTTTTATTATTTAAACATACCCACCGGATTCAAAATCCGTTAGGTATGTAATATTAGTAGTTATAGCACTTTCACAATACTTTCACAGAGGTAATCTATATTTTGTTCAGTAATACCCGCAACATTGATACGACCTGAACGCACAGCATAAATAGCAAATTCTTCTCTTAAACGATCCACTTGTTCTGGTGAAAGACCACTAAAGGAGAACATACCATTTTGCTGAATAATAAAGTCAAAGTTTTGTTTTGCACCATGTTTAGCTAAAAGCTCAACGAATTTTTGACGCATTGTCTTAATTCTGGCACGCATTTCATCAAGTTCTGCTACCCATTGTGCTTTTAAATCAGCATCGCTTAACACAGTCGCAACCGCACTTGCACCGTGAGAAGCAGGGTTAGAGTAAAGAGTACGAATAATTGTTTTAACTTGGCTAAATGCACGAGTTGCTACTTCTTCATCAGAGGCAACTAAAGTAAAGGCACCAACACGTTCGTTGTATAAACCAAAGTTTTTAGAGTATGAACTAGAAATTAATAATTCTTGGTGGTTTGCGGCAAACGTACGTAAACCAATCGCATCTTCTTCTAGACCATTAGCGAAACCTTGATAAGCGAAATCGAATAAAGGTAACCAACCTTTTTCAGCAGACATTTTCGCTAAAGTTGCCCATTGCTCTGGTGTAGGGTCAATACCAGTTGGGTTATGGCAGCAACCGTGGAATAACACAACATCACCTGCTTGTGCGTTAGCTAAGTCAGCTAACATACCTTCCCAATCTAAACCGTGAGTGGTTTTATCATAATAACGATAATCACAGATATTCATACCAACAGCTTTAAAAATCGCATTATGGTTTGGCCATGTTGGCGCACTAATCCAAACATTTTTGGCTGAAGTTTGACGCTTGATAAATTCTGCTGCAATACGTAATGCACCAGTACCACCTAAACTTTGAGCTGTTTTTGCACGTTTATTTTTAATAATGTCGTGATCTGCACCGAAAAGTAAGATTTGAGTTTGACGATTGAATTCTGCTAAGCCATCAATTCCAAGATAGTTTTTTGTATTTTCATTTGCCAGTAAGCGTTTTTCTGCTTCTTTTACTGCTTTAACAATGGGGGTTTGTCCATTGGCATCTTTATAAACACCAATCCCTAAATTCACTTTGTTACTACGAATTTCAGCTTTAAATGCTTCTCCTAAACCAAGAATTGGATCTGCTGGCGCTGCTTCAATATGTTTAAACATCGGATTTTCCTCTAATATCATTTGCTGTGTTTGAATAGGTTGTTATTTATAGCGCCAAACTTAAGGCTTTGACAAGCACTTTCTTGGCGCTGAGATAACTTTAATCTACTAATAGCTGTTGTTGTGCCCAAGCTAGACCAGATTGATAATCTTCTGGTAATAATGGTGCAAGCTCAGACAAGATCTGGCTAAGTTGTTCTGGTTGTTGATGAGCAATATTAATATGCCCCAATTTTCTTCCTGGACGCACCTCTTTGCCATACCAATGTAATTGAGAATAAGGTAAAGCCAACCAATCAGGGTGGTGAGGTGTACCAATCAGATTAACCATAACCGTTGGCATTCGTGCCGTAAGTGTTGGTGTCGGTAAATTTAATAATGCACGTAAATGAAGTTCAAATTGACTGATATTGGCACCAAATTGTGTCCAGTGTCCACTATTGTGAACACGAGGCGCAAGCTCATTAATTAATAGATGACCATTTACCACAAAACACTCCATTGCCATGACACCAACATAATCAAGATGCTGCATAATTTTACCAAGCATTGCTTCTGCTTCAGCTTGTAATGGATGTGGCTTCGTTGTTGCAATGACACTGTAACGTAAAATACCTTGTTGCTGTAAATTTTGCGTTATCGGATAAAAGTAAGTCCGTCCATCAGCAAAACGAGCACCCACTAAAGAAACTTCACTATCAAATGGAATAAAGGCTTCGGCAATGGTTTGATCAAAAAGATCCTCCGTAATTACTTCTGTATTATGTTGGTCAACAATCCATTGACCACGCCCATCATAACCACCAGTACGACGTTTTACGACGACCTTATCAGCAACTTGTTGCCACACTTGTGACCAAGAGATTTCTTTAGTCAGATGTAACCAAGGTGAAGTAGCAAGACCAAGTTGATCAAGTAATTGTTTTTGGGTTAAGCGATCCGCTAACCGAGCAAAAACTTTTTGATTAATAAAATTAGGGTGAGAGGCAAGAAGGTGAGTTAATTCAGTTTCGGGCCAACGTTCGATTTCTGCAGTCACAATCGCATTGTTATCTAATGGAAAAGGTTGTTGATGGAAATCAAGTGGTACGACATGAATATCAAGTGGTGCGCCAGCATAGCGTAACATTCTGCCCAATTGACCACTACCTAAAACATAAATTGTTGGATAAAGAGAACTCTGTTGCATAATTATTGATTGATAAGTCTAGGATCAGGATTGTTTAACACATCGTCAGTTTGTTGCTGACGGAACTCACGCAAACGATTACTTAATTGGGCATCAAAAACAGCAAGAATTTGTGCAGCAAGTAACCCCGCATTTGCGGCACCTGCTGGGCCAATCGCTAATGTTCCAACAGGAATACCTTTTGGCATTTGCACGATCGAATATAAGCTATCTACCCCACTTAGCATCGAGCTTTTAACTGGTACACCTAATACAGGCACTAATGTTTTCGCTGCGAGCATACCTGGTAAATGTGCAGCACCGCCAGCGCCAGCAATAATTACTTTATAGCCATTTTGTTGAGCATTTTCGGCGAATTGGAATAGTTTATCAGGGGTACGGTGAGCTGAAACAATTTCAACATGGTAGGGAACGTGTAATTGATCGAGAATAGATGCCGCTTCTTGCATGGTACTCCAATCACTTTTTGAGCCCATCACAATAGCGATTTCAGTTTTTGCCATAGTATTTTCCTTTTGAACAATTGAGGGGCATAAGAATAGCATTTCTTGCCTAACAGGGAAATATGACAGGAATAATTCTGTGTAAGAAATTTTGTTATAGGTTATAGATAGAGAGAAACCGTTGAAAATCCTTGAAAGTTGATTGCAACTTCAGCCAGAAAATCTTATCCTAGCACACGTTTTTTGTGTTTTATGGATGGACAAATTTATGTTACCAAAAGCTAAGTATAGAAAAGATTATAAGAAACCCGATTTTACGATTAGTGATATTTTTCTTGAATTTCGTTTAGACCCAGAACAGACAAAGGTGACAGCGAAAACATTGGTACATAAATTAAACCCAGAAGCAACCAGCTTACGCCTTGATGGCCACAGTTTCCAATTTGCGTCAATTAAATTAAATAATCAAGATTTCACCAATTACCAACAAGACAATGAAAGTTTAACCCTAGATGTTGCAGATGTAACAGCGGATAAATTTGAATTAGAAATTGTTACCCTATTATCTCCAGCACATAACACGTCATTACAAGGACTTTATCAATCAGGTGATGCACTTTGTACTCAATGTGAAGCAGAAGGTTTCCGTCAAATTACCTATATGCTTGATCGTCCAGATGTGTTAGCACGTTATACCACACGCATTATTGCAGATAAGAGTAAATATCCATTCTTACTTTCTAATGGGAATCGTGTTCGCCAAGGCGAATTAGATAATGGTTATCACTGGATTGAATGGCAAGATCCGTTTCCAAAACCAAGCTATTTATTTGCATTAGTCGCAGGTGATTTTGATCTATTACGTGATACGTTTATTACGAAAAGTGGTCGAGAAGTTGCCTTAGAATTGTATGTTGATAAAGGCAATTTAAACCGTGCCGATTGGGCGATGGCAAGTTTGAAAAAATCAATGAAATGGGATGAACAACGCTTTGATCTCGAATACGATTTAGATATTTATATGATCGTTGCGGTTGATTTCTTCAATATGGGAGCGATGGAGAATAAAGGCTTAAATATTTTTAACTCTAAATTTGTGTTAGCTAACCCGCAAACTGCAACTGATATAGATTATCTTGATGTAGAACGTGTAATTGCTCATGAATATTTCCATAACTGGACTGGAAACCGTGTTACTTGTCGTGACTGGTTTCAGCTTAGTCTAAAAGAAGGGTTAACCGTTTTCCGTGATCAAGAATTTTCTTCTGACACAGGCTCACGTACTGTCAATCGTATTAATAATGTGAAGTTTTTACGTGCGGTGCAATTTGCTGAAGATGCTAGCCCAATGGCGCATCCAATTCGCCCAGAAAAAGTGATTGAAATGAATAACTTCTATACCGTGACAGTCTATGAAAAAGGGGCAGAAGTGATTCGTATGATTCATACACTATTGGGTGAAGAAAAATTCCAAGCAGGGATGAAGCTATATATTGCAGAAAATGATGGTACTGCAGCGACTTGTGAGGATTTTGTTTCTGCAATGGAACGTGCGTCAGGAATTGACTTAACCCAATTCCGCCGTTGGTATAGCCAATCAGGCACGCCAGAATTGACTATCACAGATGAATATGATGCAAATACCTTAACCTATCGTTTGCAGGTATCACAAATGACCCCACCGACAATGGATCAAATGGAAAAAGTGAATTTGCATATTCCATTACGTATTGCATTGTATAGTGAAGCAGGCGAAAAATTACCGCTAAATTTACAGGGTCAAGCATTAACTAATGATATGCTAAATGTTACTCAATATGAACAAACATTTGAGTTCTCACCAGTCTATCAACGACCAGTGCCTGCATTGCTAGAAGAGTTTTCTGCGCCAGTGAAATTAGATTTTCCATATAGTAATGCGCAGTTAATTACCTTGATGAAGTTTGCAGAAAATGGTTTTGTGCGTTGGGATGCAGTACAAATGCTATTAGCAAATGAATTACGTCAAAATTTGCAACGTTATCAGCAACATCAAGAATTACAGTTATCACCTGAATTTATTCAAGCGCTGTATCACTTATTAGAAAATTACCAACAAGATATTGAATTAACTGCATTAATTTTTACTTTGCCAAAAGAAACCGAGTTTGCAGAACTATTTAAAACGATTGATCCTGTCGGTATTCGTGCGGTGCGTAGTTTTATGCAAAAAACAATTGCACAAACGCTGAAAGATAGCTTCCTCCGTTTATATAATCATACGCAAACAGAACAGTATCAGGTTGATCGTGAAAGTATTGCATTACGCAGTTTTAACAATGTTTGTCTTAGTTATCTTGCTTTCACCGATTTTGGTAATACTTTAGTCGCGAAGCATTATACACACGCTAATAATATGACAGATACGTTAGCCGCATTAAGTTTGGCGGCTCAAGCGCAATTACCTTGCCGAGATGATCTCTTAGCGGATTTTGAACAGAAATGGCAACATGATGGCTTGGTGATGGATAAATGGTTTGCAATTCAAGCGACCAGACCAGATGATAATGTGTTGGATTTAGTAATTAATTTAATGGAACACCCAAGTTTCAACTTTAATAATCCAAACCGATTACGCGCATTAGTAGGAAGTTTCTGTGCACATAATCTAAATGCATTCCATATGATTGATGGCTCTGGTTATCGTTTCTTAGTGGATATTTTGATTCGTTTAAATAGTTCAAATCCTCAAATTGCGGCACGTTTAATCGAACCATTAATTCGTTTTGCTCGTTATGATAATCAGCGTCAAACTTTAATGAAACGTGGTTTAGAACGCTTACGAGAAGTAGAAAATCTTTCTAAAGATTTATTCGAGAAAATTGAAAAGGCACTACAGTAACAGGGAAGAGAGATACCAGATTGGTATCTCTCAAACTATGTATAAACCTAAATTTAATCACAAATTTTAATAGATGTTTATTGGGTTCCCTCTCACACTTGCCCGAATGGAAATAAGATTTTCAGGCAAAAAAAGTGATCATTTTTCGAACGTAGTGAGAAAAATCTCTGTTTTTTGCCGCTTGGAAAATCTTATTGGAATGAGGATTAGCAAGTGTGCGAGGGTGTGTTTCTTTTGCTTCGTTTTCTTTACACAAGTAAAGAAAATGAAGTCGCCCTTTAGGGCGAAACCTAAATGTTAATGAGAGCAGAAATATTTAAAAATATTAAATAGACTTTATCATCAAACTGGCAGATACCAGATTAGTATCTTTTTTTATAAGATTATTTTATTAAACATTACAGTCATCTATCCAGAGAGGTAAACGAGTATGTATTCATTAATTCGTAAAGGATTATTTTCACTTGATGCGGAAACTGCTCACGAATTAACAATCCAAATTTTAGGGAAAGTTGGTAGAAGCCCGGCCAAATGCTTAATAGAAAAATATTTGCATACAGTGGGTACACCGAAGCAGTGTATAGGGATCACTTTTAAAAATCCGATTGGATTAGCGGCGGGTGCAGATAAAAATGCAGAAGCGATAGATGGATTTGGTGCATTAGGTTTTGGCTTTATTGAAGTAGGCACAGTTACGCCTTTACCACAGCCGGGAAATCCAAAACCGCGTCAATTTCGTTTGCTATCGGCAGAGGGGATTATTAATCGGAATGGCTTTAATAATGAAGGTGTTGATAAGGTTATTGAAAATATTAAGAAATCTCGTTATGACGGCATATTAGGCATCAATATTGGTAAAAATACCTTTACTCCAGTCGAAAAAGGGAAAGAGGATTACCTACTTTGTTTAGATAAAGTTTATAGCTATGCAGACTATATTACAGTGAATATCTCTTCGCCAAATTCACCGGGATTACGCCAGCTACAATATGGTGAATTATTAGAAGATTTACTGACTGGAATCAAAGAGAAACAACACCAATTAGCAGAGAAGCATAATAAATATGTGCCAATTGCGTTAAAAATAGCCCCAGATCTAACAGAAGCAGAATTAGTAGCGATTGCAGATAGCCTACGCCGTCATCAATTTGATGGCGTAATTGCGACTAATACAACTTTATCTCGTGACAATGTCACAGGATTACCGAATGCAGAGCAACAGGGTGGATTAAGTGGTAAGCCGTTACAGGAATTAAGTACCAAAATTATTGCCCGCTTATATCAAGAGCTACAAGGGGAGATCCCGATTATTGGCAGTGGTGGTATTGATAGTGTTGCAAGTGCACAACAGAAAATCGCTGCTGGTGCAGAATTATTACAACTCTATTCTGGTCTGATCTATCACGGTCCAAAACTAATCCAAGACTTAGTAAGTCAGATTAAGTAAAAAGAGGGGAATTACCCCTCTTGTCATCTTATTTAAATAAAATAGGAACAACAAAAATGGTTGCGAGCATTACCAATATGGTAAAAGGAATGCCTACTTTTAAGAAGTCACTAAATTTATAACCACCAGGACCAAGAACCATCGTATTGACAGGAGAGGCGACAGGCGTCATAAAGGCAGCAGAAGCAGAAATGGCAATGGTAATCACAAAAGGAACTGGAGATATATCGAGCTTAGCAGCCATAGCGACAGCAATTGGTGCCATTAAAATAGCAGTGGCGGTATTTGAGATAAATGAGCTAATAATCGCACACAGAATAAATAAGCTGGCTAAAATCGCATGGATACCCCAACCACCAACGAATTGTAATAGCGCATCAACGGCGAGATTAATTCCACCTGTTTTAGTTAATGCTGTTGCAAAAGGCATCATTCCAACAATTAAAATGAGGCTTGGCCAATGGATGGCGTTATAGGCGCTTTTCGCATCAATACAACGGAATTTTGCTAATAAAATACAGGTAATTAACGCCGCAATTACGTTAGAAACAACGCCCGAAACCATTAACCCTACCATAATGGCAACGGAAAAGAGTGCATGAGGAGCTTGGCTAAGCGCAGGTGCTACTTGCTCAATTTCAGCAGGTGAATTTAATAAAAAGAAATCTTGATTTTTACTTTGTAACGCTTGAATTTGTTTCCATTCACCAATCACGACATATTGATCGCCAACAGTAAATTCAACTTCAGCGATATCGGTTTGTAGCAAGGTATGTCCTCGTTTCACGCCAGCAATGGTTAAACCATATTTATTTTGGAAGCGAATTTCACGCACCGTTTTACCGAGTAAGGCACTTTCAGGAATCGGTGAAATTTCTGCCATACCTACACTTTTCGCTTTCTCACTAAAGTATTGGCCTCTTACTTCAATTGGTTTTAGATGATGTTGCTGACAAAAATCGAGCCAATCTAATTCTGTATTGGTCACATCAAACAACAAAATATCTTTAGCTCTTAATTCAGTGAGTGCAGATGGTGTTACGACAATGCGTCTGATACGACGCCAGCGTTCAATCGCAATAATCAAAATATGATAACGAGAGTGGAGATGTAATTCATCTAAGGTTTTACCAATAAATGGAGAATCAGGCAATACAATAACTTGGCGTGCACGCGTAGAAAGTTGATAACTTTCAATTAAATCATTCATCGAAGTACGATTATAGTTCTGTTTGAGATCTTCAGGATTTCCACTATCTAATAGATGGCGTGCAACCAGTAGATAAATAATACCCAGTCCTAAAATCATTATGCCAATTGGGGTAAAAGAGAAAAAACTTAATGCTGGCCATCCTGCTTTTACTAATTCAGCATTAGCAATTAAATTAGGTGGCGTTGCAATTAAGGTCATCATGCCACTAATTAGCCCCGCAATACTTAATGGCATCATCAGCCGTTTTGGAGAAATTTGCATACGACGGCAAATAGCAAGCACCACAGGGATAAAGATTGCAACAATTCCAGTGGAGCTCATAAACGCTCCAAGTCCACATACAGCTAACATCAATAAAATTAAAACTTTAACTTCATTATTATTAGCGATACGCAACAGCCAATCACTTACCTGATAAGCAATACCAGTGCGTAATAGCGCTTCACCCACAATAAATAGTAGTGCAATCAACACCACATTTGGATCGCTAAATCCAGCAAGAATTTCAGGGACGGTTAAAATACCAGTAAGACTAAAAACGACTAATACTAATAAAGCAACGACATCCATTCGGATTTTGTTAGCAATAAACAGCCAAATTGCTGCAATGAGTAATAATAGGACAATGAAAAGTTGTGGATTGATTTGCGCAGGGAGCCATTCCATCGGAAACACAATAATTCTCCAAAATGAGTAAGAATAAGTAAGTTATCCTACCACAAAATGGGTAATTAAAGGGATTAAGTCATCAAAAGAACTTAATGCTGTTTATTAATTGATAATGGCACTAAATATGGCAAAAAATTTATAAAAAAGTGATTTTTTCATCACATTATTCGGTTTTTTAGCATATAATCAGACAGTTAGAAAATTTTATTATTTATTTTTGAGGGAATGGATTAATGTTATTCAATAATATGTGTAAATGGCGTTATGATGCGGTGCGTGATTGCCTTACCGCTGTTCTGCCAAATGATACACTGGTTGAAACAACATTAACAAAACAGGTATTAAATGGAGATGGTTTAACGACAAGTCAATTCTTGTTAGCTGATCTTGATAAAGTTGCGCTGTTTTTAGATCTCTTAGAACCTTTACAATTCCCAGAAGAAATCTGCCAGCGATTGGCATATAGTGCGATTGCCTGCCAACATTTCTTATTACCAAAGCAACCACAAAACTGGTTTTTCCGAATTGTAGATGATCAACAAATTGTCACAGAGCCTTGTTTAGCTCGTTGTTTTATTAACGCGATGGAATCTTGGGCAAACGTACTAGTTGCAAATATTGAAGATAATATTGCTGAGGTGATTTTGCTCGAACAACAAGTCGTTTTACCACCAGCTACTTACTATTTTGGTCATCCATTCCGGATTCATCTTAATCGACTTGAAGCTTTAATGATTGAAGTCGAAGTGCCTGAAATGATATTTAAACAATACGCTTAATTAACGATATAACACTAATGCGATTATCTGAACTC
This sequence comes from Gallibacterium faecale, assembly GCF_027920745.1. Lineage (NCBI taxonomy): Bacteria > Pseudomonadati > Pseudomonadota > Gammaproteobacteria > Pasteurellales > Pasteurellaceae > Gallibacterium > Gallibacterium faecale. The sequence goes on from NZ_JAQIBB010000049.1 coordinate 15,442, forward strand.
TCTACTACAAGATTAGATCTTCATACCCATAGTAGCGCTTCTGATGGTGTATTAACGCCAACAGAATTGATTTTACGTGCGAAAGAACAGCAGTTAGAGGTATTAGCCCTCACTGATCATGATACGATAGATGGGATTGCTGAAGCTCGACGTGCTGCGCAGCAACAGCAAATTAAATTAATTAGCGGTGTAGAAATTTCAACGTTATGGCAAGAAAAAACAATCCATATTGTTGGCTTAGATTTTGATGAAACACATCCCGCCATGACAGCATTATTAGCGGAACAAGCCCGTTTGCGTCATGCAAGAGCAGTAGAAATTGGTGAGAAATTTAAAAAGTTTGGTTTACCCAATGCATTCGCTGAAGCACAAGCCTTAACCATAGGAGAAGTCACCCGTGCACATTATGCACGTTATTTAGTGAATATTGGTTTGGTTAGTAATGAAGGACAAGCGTTTAAACGTTATTTATCTCAAGGGAAGCCTTGTCATGTTAAGGCAAATTGGTGTGATATTCCTACGGCAATTAAGGTTATCCATCAAGCTGGTGGCGTGGCGGTAGTGGCACATCCAATGCGTTATCAAATGACAAATAATAAAATTCATTCTTTGATTATGGATTTTAAACAATGGCAAGGAGATGCCGTAGAAATTGCTGGTGGAGTTGATCATAATCAGCAAAAAATGTTGATTAAATGGTTAGAAGAGCTGGATTTATTAGCATCAGTAGGATCAGATTTCCATTATCCCTGTGGCTGGATTGAGTTAGGACGGAATTTAACGATTCCAGAAACAGTGAAAGCCGTTTGGCGTCAAGTAAATTAATTCTGTTACTTAGACTTATTCTGTGAAGAAATGCGTTATATAATAAGCCGTTTTGTTGTAATAACAAAGGAGATGTATTATGAGTCAATTCTTCTATATTCACCCAGATAATCCACAACAACGTTTGATAAATCAAGCTGTTGAGATTTTACGTAATGGTGGAGTGATTATTTATCCAACCGATTCTGGGTATGCATTGGGGTGTATGATTGGCGACAAACATGCGATGGATCGAATTATTCGTATTCGTCAGCTACCAGAAGGGCATAATTTTACATTAGTGTGTAGCGATTTATCTGAATTATCGAATTACTCTTTAGTGACTAATAGCGTTTATCGTTTAATTAAGAATAATACACCAGGTCGTTATACATTTATTTTGACTGCCACGAAGGAATTACCAAGACGATTAATGACCTTAAAGCGTAAAACAATAGGGATTCGTGTGCCAGATAATAATATTGCATTGGCTTTATTAAATACTTTAGGTGAGCCGATTTTATCTTGCTCATTAATGGTACCAGGTGAGGAGTATTTTACGCTTTCTGATCCAGAAGAAATTCGTAATTTATTAGAAAACCAAGTAGATTTAATTATTCATGGGGGTTATTTAGGTCAAGATCCAACAACTGTGGTGGATTTAACTGTGGAACCGCCAGTTATTTTACGTGAGGGTAGTGGTAGCACTGCACCCTTCATTTAAGTTTTGATTATTTTGATGCAGACGTCTGAGAAGACGACAAGAGGATTTATGCAACTAGCAAAAACAAAAACGACCCAAGAAAATCAAACCAAACCAGCGAAAATTGTTGGCGAAAAATTGCAGAAAGTATTAGCAAGAACAGGATTAGGCTCTCGCCGTGAGATTGAAACGATTATTGCCGCTGGACGTGTTAGTGTTGATGGCGTGATTGCGACTTTGGGAGAACGTGTTGAAGTAAAAACAGATACAAAGATTCGTGTAGATGGACAATTGGTATCATTGATCCCAGTACGCAAAGAAATTTGCCGAGTTCTTATGTATTATAAGCCTGAAGGAGAGTTATGTACTCGTCATGATCCAGAGGGGCGAGCTACTGTATTTGAACGTTTACCTAAAATTAGCAATGGACGCTGGATTGCAGTAGGGCGTTTAGATATCAATACATCAGGATTATTGCTATTTACCACAGATGGTGAATTAGCAAATCGTTTAATGCACCCAAGTAAGGAAGTCGAGCGTGAATATTCTGTACGGGTTTTTGGTGATGTAACAGAAAAAATGTTAGCGCAATTACGCAAAGGCGTACAGTTAGAAGATGGACCTGCGAGTTTTAAAAAAATTACACCACAAGGTGGGCAAGGTATGAATCAATGGTTCTCGGTTACTTTAACTGAGGGACGTAATCGTGAAGTGCGTCGCTTATGGGAATCACAAGGGATTCAAGTTAGCCGCTTAATTCGTACTCGTTATGGCAATATTGAACTGATGCGTGGTTTACCTCGTGGTGGTTGGGAAGAACTACCATTAGATAAAGTGAATTATTTACGCCAATTAGTGGGTTTACCATTGGAAACAGAAAGTAAATTAGATATCAAAAATCCACGTAAATTTAAATCAAATCAAATTCGTAAAGCTGTAAAACAACATGCGTTGAGAAAAAAACGTTATCAACAACGCTAATTCAATAAGGAGAGGGAAGCAATGAAGTTACAACAACTGCGTTATATTGTTGAAATTGCAAATCATAATTTGAATATTACCGATGCGGCAAAGTCGCTTTATACTTCCCAGCCTGGTATTAGTAAGCAAGTTAAATTGCTCGAAGATGAGTTGGGATTACCCATTTTTGAACGTAACGGCAAACATATTCAATGTTTAACCCCAACTGGGGAAAAGATTGTGGCGATTGCTCGTGAGTTACTGGTAAAAGAGCAGAGTATCAAAGCAATTGCTGATGAACATAAACGCCCAGATGTGGGAGCATTACGTATTGCAACCACAAATACTCAAGCACGCTATAAATTGCCTGAGGTGGTGAAACAATTCGTCAAACGTTATCCAGATGTGAGTTTGCATATTCATCAAGGATCACCACAACAAATTTATGAGCTATTGTTATCAGGTGAAATTGATTTAGCGATTATTACTGAAGCACAATATCTGTTTGAAGATGCGATTTTATTGCCTTGTTATATGTGGAATCGTTCGGTAATTGTGAAAAAAGATCATCCACTCGCACAAGTTGATGAATTAACTATTGAAGAATTAGGTAAATATCCATTAGTGACTTATATTTTTGGCTTTACAGGACGCTCTGATTTAGATGAAGCCTTTAGCCGAGAAGGGATTTTACCTAATACGGTATTTACAGCAACAGATGCTGACGTAATTAAAACCTATGTACGACTAGGACTTGGCGTAGGAATTATGGCATCAATGGCTTATGCTGAAAGTGATAGTGATTTAGTGGCTATTGATGCAAGCCATTTATTTAAAGCAAGTATGACGCAAATTGCATTTAAGAAAGGGGCTTTTTTACGCCGTTATACATATGATTTTATCCAATTATTTGCACCACATTTAACTCGCCCACAGGTTGAGCAGGCAGAGCAAATACGTGATAACAATGCAATTCGTAAGATGTTTGATGATGTACATTTAGATTATTTATAATCGGTTTATTACGTATTTTTGCTATATCGACAGTATAAAATGGTTAAAAATGAAGCAAGGGAGTCTAACTCCCTTCATTTGATAGCAATTTTCCTCCATTTTCCCGTCTAAAATTTATGATCTAGATCTCAAAAAAAAATTATTTTTCTTGTTCTAAAGACGACATAAGAGTAAATTACACAGCATAATGAAGTCTAACTTCTTTTTTATTAAGTTTACTGGAGTTTATATGTCAAATTTAGATCAACAACATATTCTTGAAGTGATTAAGCACGGCTTAATTGCTTCTTGCCAACCTGTTGATGATGGTCCAATGGATCACCCAGAAATCGTTGCTGCGATGGCACAAGCCTCTGTGATTGGTGGTGCAGCAGGATTACGAATTGAAGGTGTCGATAATTTAAAAGCAACCCGTAGAGTGGTTAATGTACCTATTATTGGGATTGTAAAACGCGATTTACCAGATAGCCCAGTACGGATTACCCCATTTTTAGACGATGTTGAAGCGTTAGCCGCAGCAGGGGCAGATATTATTGCCTTTGATGGGACTTTCCGTAACCGCCCGACCAGTATTGAAGAAACAGTAAAACGAATTAAAGAATTAGGATTACTTTCGATGGCGGATTGTTCTACCTTTGAAGAAGGAATGTTTTGTCAAAAATTAGGGGTAGATCTGATTGGAAGTACTATGTCAGGCTATACTGGTGGTCCAGTACCAGCGGAACCTGATTATCAATTAGTCATTGATTTAGCGAAAGCAGGTTGTCGAGTGATGGCGGAAGGACGTTACAATACGCCTGAATTAGCGAAAAAAGCGATTGAGATCGGTGCGCATTCCGTTACAGTTGGTTCTGCATTAACACGTTTAGAGCATATTGTGAGCTGGTTTGCTAATGCAGTGAAATCTGCCAATCAATAATAAGGAAAGGATATGCAAGTTCTTGCGTTAGATATTGGTGGTACAAAAATTGCAGCAGCTTTAGTAAAAGAAGGCAAAGTCGTACAGCGTCAGCAAATTGTTACTCCACAACAAAATGCCGCTGAGGGAATGCATCAAGCATTGGCACACGTTATAAAACAGTATCAAGGACAATTTGATTGTGTGGCAGTAGCTTCGACAGGCATTATTAATAATGGTGTATTAACAGCATTAAATCCAAAAAACTTAGGTGGTTTAGCTGAATTTCCATTAAAAGAGAGTATTGCTCGTCATACTGATAAACCAATAGGTTTATTAAATGATGTTCAAGCAGCTGCTTGTGCGGAATATAAAGAACAGGACAGTAACCAAGTAGAAAATTTTGTATTTATCACCGTTTCTACTGGCGTGGGTGGTGGTATTATTCTACAACGTCAATTATTAACAGAACCTAATGGTGTTGCAGGGCATATTGGTCATACATTAGCGGATCCAAATGGACCTGTATGTGGTTGCGGACGTCGTGGTTGTGTAGAAGCGATTGCATCTGGACGTGCGATTGAAGCTGCTGCCAGTGTGTGGGAAAACCCATGTTCACCGAAAGAAGTATTTGAGCGTTTCCGTCAGCAGGATCCATTAGCGAGTGAAGTTGTACACCGTTCTGCGAAAACCATTGCCAATTTAATTGCAGATCTAGTGATCGGATTAGATATTCAAAAAGTGGTTATTGGTGGTAGTGTTGGGTTAGCAGATGGATATCTACCATTAGTACAAACCTATTTACGGCAACAACCTAAATTCTATCAATGCCAAGTTGAACGCGCTTTCCATGGACAAGATGCAGGTTTAATTGGTGCTGCATTGTGGGTTGAACAAAATCAAGAAAAATTAAAATAAGGATAACAGAATATGTTTATTGGTGATTTAACAAAACAAGATTATAAATTAGGCTTACCAAAGGCGATTGGTGATGCATTAGATTATCTTCAAACCATTGACCTAGCTGGATTAGAAACTGGTCGTCATGATATTAGCGATCAAGTTTATATGAATGTTATGGAACTAGATACTTGCGCAGCAGAAAGTAAAAAAGCAGAAATTCATCGTAAGTATTTAGATATCCAAGTTTTGATCAGTGGAAAAGAAGCGATTCAATGTAGTCCAGTTTACCCAGATCTTTCACTTTATACTGAATATGATGAACAAGACGATTATCAATTAACGCCAGATATTGAAGCTAAAAATGAAGTCGTTTTGCGTCCAAAAATGTTTGCTATCTTTTTCCCATACGAACCGCATAAACCATGCTGTAATGTGGATCAACAAGTACAACATCTTAAAAAATTAGTAGTAAAAATCCCTGTGGATTTACTTTAATCCTATAAGGAGGTCGGAATGTCAGAAAGCGGCAAAATCCTAGATACCATTGGTGCTTTGCAAAATAGTTTAACCAAAACAGAAAAACGAATTGCATCCGCAATATTGGCATCTCCAAATTTACTCAGCCAATCATCATTATCAGAAGTTTCCGCACAATTAAATGTTGGCGAAGCTACTTTTATTCGTTTCTGTCGCACACTCGGGTTTAAAGGTTATACTGATTTTAAACTTGAGTTGGCGATTGAGTTGGCAACGCAAGAAAAACAAAATCAAACATTATTAGATACAGATGTTTCTGCTGAAGATAGTGCATTGGAAATTGCAAAAAAATTGCAAACCGCATTAGTAAATGTTGTGGGAGAAACAATTAATCTATTAGATTTTGAACAGCTAGAACGTGTGGTAGATGAATTACAACAAGCAAAACGTATTTTCTTATTTGGTGTAGGTTCATCAGGGATTACGGCTGAAGACGTGAAACATAAATTAATGCGTATTGGGTTACAAGTAGATGCAACAACTAATAACCATTTTATGTATATGCAAGCGTCATTAATGAAGAAAGGGGATGTCGTGATTGGTATTAGCCATTCTGGTTATTCCGAAGAAATTATTCGTACGTTGAAGATTGCACAAAAAAACGAAGCAAAAACAATTGCATTAACGCACAATTTGCGTTCGCCTATTACCGAAGTGGCAGACTATGTATTAATTAATGGTAATCGCCAAGGACAAATGCAGGGCGATTCTATTGGTACCAAAATAGCGCAACTGTTCGTGATGGATTTAATTTATGCGTTGTTAGTGCGTAAGGAAGAACAAAGTGCAATTCAAGCGAAGCAAAAAACAATTAATGTAATTTTAGAACAACGAATCAAATAACTCTCTTGTCATAAGGAAACAACATGAAAAACTTAAAAGGTATCATTAGTGCATTATTAGTGTCATTCAATGCAGATGGCTCAATTAATGAAAAAGGTTTGCGTGAAATCATTCGTTATAACATCGATAAAATGAAAATTGATGGTTTATATGTGGGCGGTAGTACCGGCGAAAACTTTATGCTTTCTACTGAAGAGAAAAAAGAGATCTTCCGTATTGCAAAAGATGAAGCAAAAGACCAAGTTGCATTAATTGCACAAGTAGGTAGCGTTAATCTACATGAATCTGTGGAATTAGGTAAATATGCTACCGAATTAGGCTATGACTGCTTGTCAGCGGTAACCCCGTTCTACTATAAATTCAGCTTTGCTGAAATCAAAAACTACTATGACACCATTATTGCAGAAACTGGTAACAATATGATTGTTTACTCAATTCCATTCTTAACAGGCGTTAATATTGGTGTGGAACAATTTGGTGAACTTTATAAAAATCCAAAAGTAATTGGTGTGAAATTTACTGCAGGTGATTTCTACTTATTAGAACGTGTGAAAAAAGCGTATCCAGATCACCTCATTTGGGCTGGTTTTGATGAAATGATGCTTTCTGCTGCGGTATTAGGTGTGGACGGAGCAATTGGTAGTACCTTTAACGTTAATGGTGTACGTGCAAGACAAATTTTTGAATATGCACAACAAGGTAAGATTGCGGAAGCACGTGCAATTCAACACGTTACAAACGATTTAATTGAAGGTATCTTATCAAATGGTTTATACCTCACTATCAAAGAATTGCTCAAATTAGATGGTGTGGATGCAGGTTATTGTCGTGAACCAATGACAAAAGAGTTAACACCAGAAAAAGTTGCATTTGCAAAAGAATTAAAAGCAAAATACCTTTCTTAATTCTGTTATTTAGATGCTATTTGATGAAGATGAAACTCACCATTATTGGTGAGTTTCTTTTTACTCTTAAAAAGGAAAAGTAAACATAATTTTATGCTAAGCAAGGTATTTCATATTGATAGCGTCCGGAAATAACTAATTTTATACGGCTATTGACCGTATATTTTGTTTATATAATAATAGAACCCTATCAGGAAAAAGGGGAAAATCTATGAAAAAAACGACAAAAGCAAGACTTGAAGCGAAAGTCAATGTTGAATTATATGAGTTATTTAAACAAGCAGCCGCGATTACGGGTCGATCATTGACAGATTTTGTAGTTGATGTTGTGTATCAAGCTTCAGTAAAAACAATTTCTCAGCACCAATCTCTAATGCTCAGCATACAGGATCAAAAACTATTAGTAGATGCACTAAACGCAGATACGGATTTTAATGCATCTATGCAAGAAGCGATGGATATGCACAATGCTTTTCTTTCTCAAAAGCAATAATAAATATTGGATGAATAGAAATGGATAGAGGTATTCTAATTGATTTAGATATTGTCGCTTTATCAGATCTTATTTTGAGCAAACAAGCCTTTTGTAGTGATTCACAAATTTTGAACTTTTATTTTCAGACACAAGTTTCACAAGACGAGAAGAAAGAATTAACCAAATGTTTTGTGTTAATTAATAAAAAACTAGAAAAAATCATCGGTTATTATACGTTATCTGCCACATCAATTAATGTAGCAGATATTCCTATTTCTCGGATTAAGAAGCAGATTAGGTATCCTATGATACCGGCAGCTTTAATTGGCAGGCTTGCGATTGATCGCAATTTTACTCGGCAAGGATTTGGTAAATTTTTGATTGCTGACGCAATTAGCAAAGTAAGAGAGGCTAAGCTAGGAATTGCAGCATTATTGGTAGAAGCGAAAGATATTAAAGCTGTTGAATTTTATAAAAAACTAGGATTTATCCAGTTTATGGACAAACAAGATACATTATTTTTGCCTTTAACAAAATTAATTAAATAATAGTAATGTCACTTATTGATTTAAATTTTTTTTAACTCAAATATTAAATTGAATATTTGATAATGATTGTAAACACAACAGAGTAGTAAACATTATGCGTAAAATTTCTATTATTGGAACTGGGGCTGTCGGGGTCGAGATAGCAAGTTTTATTCTCAATATGGGAGAATGTAGTGAGGTTGTACTGGTTGATTTAAATAAAGATCGCTGTAAAGGCGAACAGATGGATTTTAGCCATATGTCTTCATTGACCTTTGCGAAAAATACAAGAGTCATCAGCGGTGAATATGAAGATACTGCTGATAGCGATATTATTGTGATTACGGCAGGAGCCCAAATTAAAGTCGGGCAGGATCGCCTAGAGCTAGCGCAAATTAATGCCAAAATTGGAGTAGATATTGCAAAACAATTAGAAAAATATTCACCAAATGCAATTCTAATTATTGTGAGTAATCCTTGTGACATTGTCACTCATTTTATTGCTTGCAATACTTCTTATCCGCGAGAACGTGTAATTAGTGCTGGTTGTGTTGTGGACAGTGCCAGATTAATGAAATTGGTAGCAGATAAAGTACAAATCGATCCTAAGAATATTTTTGGTTTTATCCTGGGAGAACATGGGGCGAATAGTATTTTACCTTGGAGTTTAATGAATATTGCTGGACAAAAAGTAGAAGACTTTTGCCGTAATAATGGTTATCCAGTGATTGATCCGCAACAATTACTTGATGAAGTAAAACAAGAAGGGCTTAAAGTGTTTGGTTTAAAACTGAATACGAATCATGGTATTGCCGCTAGTGTGTTTAGAATTATTCGTGCTATCAATATCAATGAATATTCTGTATTACCCGTAGGAACAGTATTAACGGGGGAATATGGGATTCACAATATTGTTATTAGTGTGCCGATGATTATTAACCGCGATGGGATTGGCAAAATTCCTAAATATCGTTTTACTGATGAAGAGTTGGTGGATTTACATCAAAGTGCAGAGAATTTGCGAAAAATTGCAGAAGATGTTGCAGAAAAGACTGGATTGAAGGTAGATCTTTAACATAAAAACAAGGAGGTATTTTCAAATTTGTTGAAAATACCTCCATAGAGAAAAATTATTGCTCCTGTTTCCAAGGCACATCAGTTTGTAAAATTTTTTGATAAATAGGGCAGTTTTCATCATGTGCATTGGGTAGATAGCCACAACTCATCAAAAACTCATTCACAATCTCACCACCAACAAATTTAAAATGGCGTTTAAATAGCTTTACCCACTCCGTCAATGGTTTAGGGTGATGTAGATCGAGCCACTGTTTAAAAGAACCAAATTGCTGCTGTAATTGCTGAATTTGTTGGGCATTATAAATTGCCGCATTTATTTTTAAACGATTACGAATAATCTCAGGATTATTTAATAACCGCTGGCGATCTTGGTCGCTATAAGCTGCGACTTTAGCAATCTCAAATTGATCATAGGCTTGGCGAAATCCAGCTTCTTTTTTTAAGATAGTTGTCCAACTTAAACCAGCTTGATTAATTTCTAAAACTAAACGAGCGAAAAGCTCATTATCATCAGTAATCGGGAAACCATAATGGTGATCGTGATAATGTTTATTGAAAGGATCTTGACCATCGGCTAATTGATTGACGTAATCACAATAACTCATTTGATTTCCTTATTTAGCCTTTGGTTGGACGAATCCGTTTCATAAACATCGGCAGTTCATCAGTCAGCACTCGTTGCTGCATTAAATCTTTAATCGTAGCAGCACGAAATAGTGCTTTTTCCGCTTTCTCACCATGAAATAATTGATGTACTGTATCTTGCCAGTGTGTTAGCCAAACAGCAAACATCTCTTCGCTCATAGGCTGGCGATTATGAAGTTTGATATGGGCTAACATTGGGTTTCCTTGGTAACTTTCTAAGTCAAAAATATTGCTTTCCCAGAAACGGTACATTTTTTCTAAATGCGCTTGCCAATGTTTGCCTTTAAGATGATCAAACATATAGCCAATTCGTGGATCGGCGCGTACATGATCATAAAAAGTATTAACCAATAGCTCGATATCTGCGCGATTTTCTAAAAGTTTAGTCGGCATACTTACTCCTGTTGTTTCTTAAATAGAGAAAGCACAAATAATAGAGAAGAACAAATGACTACTGATGGTCCCGCCGCAGTATCATAAAATGCGGAGAGTAAAAGACCACCAGTGACAGCGATCATACTAATAGCAATAGCAATAAATGCCATACTTTCAGGGGTTTTGGCAAAGCGGCGAGCAGTTGCAGCTGGAATAATCAATAATGATGTAATAATTAACGCACCAACAAATTTCATACTTAAGGCAATCGTAATCGCTGTTAATAGCATTAAAATGACTCGCCCTTTTTTTACATTAACGCCTTCGATTTGAGCTAGTTCTGGGTTTACTGTAGCAGAAATCAATGCTGACCAGTAATAGCATAAAATCGCTAGCACTAAGACAACACCAATGCCAATCCAGAGTAAATCTTGATAATTAATTGCTAAGAGATCACCAAACAAATAATTCATTAAATCGACTCGAATACCGCCAATTAAACCAATAGTGACTACACCAAGTGAAAGGCTTGTGTGGGCAATAATGCCGAGTAGGGTATCAACAGCAAAGTGGGTATTGTTTTCTAGCCATACTAAAACAAGTGCCAATATAACAATCAAAATTAAGATAGCGAGATAAGGATTAAGATTTAATGCAATGCCCAGAGCAATGCCGAGTAAAGCAGAATGTGACAACGTATCGCCAAAATAGGCCATTTTCCGCCAAACCACAAAAGCACCGAGTGGGGCAGTGATTAAAGAGAGAATCATCCCAGTTAGCCAAGCAGGAAAAATAATTTCAAACATTTGTATGCCTTATTGTTGTTGATGTTGGCAATCAGGTGAACGGTGTGTTGCAGAACAACAAACATCACCATGTAAATTGTGTTTATGGTTATGGTGGTGTGTATAAATCGCAACATTTTGTTCACGTTGATTATTAAAGAAATCAATAAAATGTGGATGTGAGCTGATCGAATCAGGTGCACCTTGACAACATAGATGTTGATTAATACAAAGAACATGATCAGTTTTTGCCATGACTAAATGCAGATCATGTGAAACCATTAATACAGCACAATCGAATCGTTCACGCATTTGGTTAATTAATTCATAAAGTTCATTCTGTCCAACGACATCAACACCTTGTGTTGGCTCATCTAATACTAAAAGATTGGGTTTATTTAATATAGCTCGTGCCAATAATACACGTTGCATTTCACCACCAGAAAGTTTTTGCATCGTATGATCGGCTAAATGACTAATAGAGAGCAATTTTAGAGATTGCTCAATATCTTGTTTGCTTGTTTTTGGTTTAAGTGAAAGAAATTTGCTGACTGTGATTGGAAACGTAGCATCAATATGAATTTTTTGTGGAACATAACCAATTTTTGTATTCGGTGCGTAATATACACTCCCTTGTTGTGGTGTAATCAATTTTAATAACACTTTCAATAATGTCGATTTGCCACCACCATTAGGTCCAACAATGGTAGTAATTGAACGTGGTTGGATCGATAAGGAGATATCTTGTAGTGCTGTTTGATTATTGAACTGAACAGAGATATGTTTGAGTTCAACTAAAGGAGAGTTTAATTGTTGCATAATGATGACACCTTTAAAAAATCGGTCTGTATTTTATGCAAATCGCTTATCGGATCAAATAATTTTTTCGATAATGCCGAAGATTTATTCATTCAAAAAAATTAATCCATTCTTTTGGGAATTTTTCAGCTAATATTATGTCTTATTTTAGTTCTTATAAAATGATTAAGTTTTATCCATTTAGGTTATTTGAATGCAACATATTAAATTAGCAAGAGATCGCTTAAAGAAGAAGATAACAATAAGAATAGTGCTTTTTGTGATTGCATTACTTTGCTTTTCATCGATTATTTATTTTTTACATCATCAAACTAAAACACCAGATACTAAAACAGTAATTCCATCAACAAGTGTTGATACCAGTAAACCTACGGTGACAGAACAAACAGAAAATAAAGAAATTACCGCTGAAAAGAACAGTTCAGAACAAAATAATTCGGAAAAAAGTAGTAGTGAAGAAAACACAGAAACAACCGTAGCAGATCAAAACACAGAAGGTACGGAGAGTGATGTTAGCAGTGATAATGTGGATAATCAGAATACACATGGTGAGAATTTTGATGATCAATTATCAGATGAAACTGTATTTAGTGATGACGAATTACCAGAAGATGCCAAAGATGCATTAAATGAACTATTAGATGCAGCAGGTGAAGCCTTAAGAATTACCAATCAATTTGCTTACACTGTAGCAGATGGCGATAAATTAAATGATGTTTTGGGTTCAAGTGGTTTAGATACGGATGTAATTAACGAATTATATCAATTAGATCCTACCTTAAAAAATCTACAAACTGGGCAGCAATTTTATTGGATTTTATCAAAAGATGGTGATTTACAATATTTGAATTGGCTAGTATCGCGTAAAGAAGAACGCGTTTATGAACGCCATACAGATGGCCATTTTGTGATGCAAGTCATTCAAAAGAAAAGCGTTTGGAAAGAAGAAGTCTTGAAAGGGGATATTGATGGTAATCTTTATACCCATTTACGCCAAGATGGCTTGGATTCTAAGCAAATTTATCAATTAATCAATGCGTTACAATGGCAGTTAAGTTTAACTAAATTACAGAAAGGCGACCGTTATGCGATTTTAGTAAATCGTGAATATCTGAACGATAAATTAACGGGGCAAGGGAATGTCATTGGTATTCATATTATTAGCCGTGGTAAAAGTTATTATGCAATTCAAGCGGAAAATGGACGTTATTACAATAACCATGGTGAAACGCTTGGTAAAGGATTTTCTCGTTATCCAACACAACGTCAATATCGAATCTCTTCACAATTTAATCCACGACGCAAAAATCCGGTTACTGGTCGAATTGCGCCGCATAAAGGAGTCGATTTCTCGATGCCTGTTGGTACACCAGTTATTGCGCCAGCGGATGGTGTAGTGATTAAAGTGTCATATCAAGCTGGTGGTGCAGGCCGTTATATAATGCTACGTCATGGTCGAGAGTATCAAACTGTCTATATGCATTTAAGCAGACCGTTAGTGAAACAAGGGCAGTCAGTGAAAAAAGGACAACGGATTGCATTATCAGGTAATACCGGACGTTCGACAGGCCCACATTTGCATTATGAGTTTCATGTAAATGGTGTAGCGGTTAATCCAATGCGTGTTAAATTACCAGGAATGAACAATACAATGGCAAGTAAGGAACGCCAACGTTTCTTAGCACAGGCTAAAATTGTACAAAATAAATTGAAGATGTGATTTTTGTAGTTAATACGACATTAGATTAAGGTGTTTAAGGAAAAGAGGTTGATAGTAAGTTATCAACCTCTTTTTTTATCTAAATTAAGGCAAATAGCAGGCTTTCAATTTATTGAGATAGTAGTAGTTAGTTTTTCCTAGTCGAGCAGTATCACAAGCAACTTTAAATGCACTTTCTTGTTCATTCACTAACATTCTAATAATTGGTTGATTGGCTTGGTTGTTATATATATCCCATTGGACATTAGCAGTCATTGGTGAAATCTTTGCTCCTCGCCATATACTGTTGTTGTAGCTATAAGGCTGGTCATCTGCAAGTGCTGTTCCGCTAGCGGGAATTTCTAAGAGTGTTGTAAAGGGGATAATGGTTTCAGCATGTGCAAAGCGTAATTTTGCAGCAGGTGAATTTGCGTTTAATCCATTTTCTGCTTGAGTAAAGAAATCGATCAGTAAAGCTTTAGCTGGATTAGTGGTAATACCTATTTGGCTAGCAAATCCAGGACCTTTGTCATAAAAATTATCAGTATCTTTCATTTGTTCAAAGAAAGCAGCCGCTTTTTCAGGCATATAGGGATTGAGATTTTCACCAGCGAGTTCTTTCTCCATATCTGGAGCAATAATATATAAATCGTAGATCATTGAGGCAGCGTCAAATGCACTGTTAATTTTTTCTTTACCATTACCTTTATCAGTAGAGATATATTTCCCATCAGTGCTGATCGCTGTACGTTCACCTTCGCTAGTATATTGATAACCTTCTGTACCGAGTTTTGCTAAGAAATCAGATGTAAACAGTGGAGCAAGTATGGCCTGAGTTGCTTTTTGAGCAGCAGTGGATTGCGCCATTTTGTTGAGAATAGCCTCTGCTTTGATATTGTTTTTATGATATTTTTGGTAGGCCTTACTTGCTTGTAGAATTTGTTGTTTTAGTACATCTTGGCCAGCAGGATCATTTTTTCTACTGAGCTTGTGAAAGTAGAGTGTGTATCGATCAGTTTGTGATGTATTAATTTTTAGATTTGGTGCTTGTTGGTTGAGACTTGCTACAAAATTTTTACTACTATCTATTGCTCGATTTTCACCACTTGTTGCTACATTGATCACCTTCTTTTGTGTGAAAAGTGATTGATTGCGTTGATATAAACGTACTGCTAGTGCTTTATGTTCATTGATTCCACGTTCAGTTAAATTTCCATAGCCAGGTACGCTGATACCAGGTACACCATAACCCAATAATAAATTAGCTTTTTCAATTTTTTGTACTAATGCTAATAACTGTTCTCCTTTCTGAGTAAGGGCCTTTTTATGTTTTGCAGAAAGTAACATATTCTCAACAGCTAGATCGCTTCCCTCGACTACCATGACAGGCAATCATTTCTGTGAATACTAATGTATAACCTTTTGGTATTGATTGATAAGTGGTTGGATCTTGCTGTGGAGAGTAGGGTGTTTTAGTTTGATAATGACCATTAGCGAGGGTTATTGTAGGAAGAATGGTTAGTAAAAAAAGAGTATGTTTCATCATATTTCCATAAAAAATTTGTTAGATTTTGGGTTGATCTGTTTAGTGAGAAGAAAATTGAATCGAATGATTATAGTAGAGGCATCATAGCTAGTAAACGGTTAAAATTTAGTCTGTTTAAAATAGTTGATGGTCAACATAATAATTACTTGGGTAGGAAATCCTATAATCTACAAGAATATGGGATTTCCTATGGGTTAATGAACAGGAACAGCTTCCTCAACCGGTGCACCGCCATCTGGTGGATTACTATCAGGCGTATTATCTTCGGTAGCTTCATCAACGGAATCATTTAGCTGTAACGCATCCCAGATACTTGGCTGGTTATCTTCTGCTGGCGTATCTGTTGCTGAACCACAAGGGTGATGATTAATCCAAATAGGAATCTCTTGTCCACCACCATTACAAGCCCAGCTGCCATGACTATCAACTCTGACCCATTTTAATGTAGAGGTTAATGGTAGTTTTAAGGGTTGAACGTCAATATTGCCTAATAAAGATTTATAAATTTGTAATGCGCCAGAAGCACCGGTTAATTTAGTTTTGCGGTTATTATCTAATCCAGCCCAGACAGTTGTGACATTATTGCCATCAATCCCAACAAACCATGTATCACGCCCATCGTTAGTTGTTCCTGTTTTACCAGCTAAATGCAATGAAGCAAAGTCTGGCTGTAAACTTCGTGCTGTACCACGATCAACCACTTGCTGCATTGCAAATAAGGTTTCGATTGTTGCTTCTTCAGCGACAACTTGTTCAGGATTTACTGTGCGTTGATAAAATTGATGACCATCACGTTCTACAATATAGCGAATTGTTGTTAAAGGTACTTTTGCGCCTTTATTGGCAATGACTTGATATAACTTGGTTACATCATAAGGAGAGATTGCATAAGATCCTAACAGCATAGAGGGGACACGTGGAATTTTGGCTTGATCCCATCCCATACTTTTTTGATTACGAATAATATTATCTAGCCCTACTGCCATACCGATATTAACAGTTGGAATATTTAATGAACGTACCAATGCACTTAATAAAGTAACAGAACCACTATATTTACGATCATAGTTACGAGGTTGCCAAGCAGGTTGCCCTTTTAATGGAATACTGATCGGTTGGTTTTTAATTGGCGTATTTAAGGCAAAACGCTCTGGATAAGAAAGTGCCGTTAAGTAAACAGAGGGTTTGACTAAAGACCCAATTTGTCGTTTTGCGGATAAAACTCGGTTAAAACCAGCATAATGTACATCAGTACCGGCAACTAATGCTTGAATCTCTCCAGTATGATAGTTAGCAATTAACATTGCTGCTTCTAAGTCTGGAATTTTATGTTGCAGTTTTAATTGATTTGTACCACTAATAATGGCATTTTCAGCTTGGCGTTGTAGTTCAGGATCAAGTGTTGTAAAAATTCTAGCACCCGACAAATAATTCAGTTTCTTATTACCAAGTAATTGATTTAATTCTTGACGGACTGCCTGCATAAAGCCCGGTTGTGGTTGTTGAATTGGACGTTGTGTTTGTACTCCCAGTGGACGTTGGCTCAACATTTGATATAGTGCGTTATCAATAATATTGTGTTCTAACATCAGCTGTAACACTGTATTACGGCGTTTTTTAGCATTTTCAGGATTACGCCAAGGGTTATATAGCGAAGGCCCTTTTACCATGCCTACTAGTAAAGCAATTTGATCAAGATTGATCTCTTGAATAGGGCGACCGAAATAGAATTGACTAGCGAGTGCAAACCCGTGAATTTGTGTATCACCACTTTGTCCCAAATAGATTTCATTGAGATAAGTTTCAAGGATACGATTTTTATCGTAATGTGCATCGAGCATAATCGCCATAATGATTTCATTAAATTTACGGGTCAATGTTCTTTCATTACTGAGGAAGAGATTTTTGACAAGTTGTTGAGTAAGCGTGCTACCGCCTTGTACAGTATGGCCCGCTTTCAGATTATTCACTAATGCACGCGCAATCCCAATAAAGCTCACGCCATCATGTGAAAAGAAATTACGATCTTCGGTTAAGATAAGAGTATCAATCAGAAAACGTGGATATTGTTGTAAGGGAATAGCTAACCGTTCTTCATCCTCTGAATTTAACATGGCAATCAATTTGGGAGAGAGCCGAAAATCAGGCACAATCTTACGCGTAACAAGATCTTCAATCGCACTCAATTTTTGTTGTTGAAACCGTAAACGTAATACACGTTGAGGTTCTGGCTGATCAGGGAACGCAAAAGCACGCCGAATTAAAACAATGGTATCCTGATCAATCTTAAAATCACCAGGTGCAGCAATTAGAGAAGTTTGACGATAACCATTTTCTAATAAGTTTTGCTTAACTTCTTCTAAAGAGGGTTGGGTTTCTTGCTTGATACTTGGGATTTGTCCATAGACTTCAGCAGGTAACTGCCAAATTTGACCATCCATTTTAGAACGAATTTTGCCGTCTAAATAGATACCATAAAAGCCGATCATAAAAGCGGCGGTAATTCCCAATTTAATCGAAAAAGAGAAAAATTTATCCTTGAGTACAGAGCCTTTTTTCTTTGGTGCCTGTTTAGGTGAATTTTCTGCCATATTACTTCAACTACTAATAATTGCTGATTAAGCCTGCTGTTGCTTATTTTGTTTATCTAATTCAATAACGTGTTCCAAGGCTTGCTCAAAATGAGGAAAATAGTGTTGTTCCCCAATTAATTGGATAATGCCTGATTTTTTCAGTTCACGATCAACCCGTTTATTTGCCCCAGAGAACATAACGATCACATTGCGACGATGTAATGAACGGATGACATCTTCTAATGCCTGAATACCGGTCATATCAATAAATGGCACCCATTTTAAACGAATAATCAAAAATTTCGCATCAGTATTTGTTCCTGCTAAAGCACGTTCAAAATTTTCTACCGCACCAAAGAAGAATGGACCTTCTAATGCAAACACCAATGCAGACTCTGGTAACGTATCTTTTTCACCTTGACGAGCAAGCTCTTGATTGATTTCATGCGCACTACTTGGCGAAATTTCTACACTAGAAGCCATACGTTTTAGGAAGTAGAGTGTTGCTAAGATAACGCCAATATTAACTGCGATAACTAAATCGGCAAAAACAGTTAAAAAGAATGTAATTAATAAGATCACCACATCAGCACGAGGAGCTCGTTTTACCATATTAATAAAACGTCTAGCTTCACTCATATTCCAAGCAACTACGAACAGAATAGCTGCGAGTGCAGCTAATGGAATATTAGCCGCAAGAGGTGCTAACACGACTAAAATCACGACTAAAGTGATAGCGTGAATGATACCCGCTAAAGGGCTATTACCACCGTTACGAATATTGGTTGCGGTACGAGCAATTGCGCCTGTTGCGGCAAAACCACCAAATAATGGCGCCAATATATTGGCAATTCCTTGACCGATAAGTTCTTGGTTGGATTGATGCTTTGTTCCAGCCATACCATCTGCAACAACGGCAGAAAGTAAAGATTCAATTGCACCAAGCATTGCAATGGTAAATGCCGGGCCAATCAAGGTAATCATTTGAGTCCATTCTAAACGAGGAACTTCAAATTTTGGTAGGCCTTGCGGAATTCCACCAAAGACACTACCTATCGTTTTGACTCCATCAAATTGTGCGAATTGTTGGACTAACGTAATGACGACTAATGCGACTAATGGGCCGGGAATCCGATGCAGATATTTGATTTTTGGTGCGTATAAGACTAGCAATAAGGCAGCCAACGCTAATAGCGTAGTCGCTAAATGGAGTTGTGGAAAAACATGTAATAGCTGCCACACTTGTTGATGAAAATGTTGTCCTGTAATTGCTGGCAATCCAAAGAAATTACGCCATTGGCCTACCCAAATAATTACACCGATCCCAGCAGTAAAACCAACAATTACTGGCGCAGGAATAAATTTAATGATTGCTCCCATTTTGCTAATGCCTAATGCAAACAGAATAATTCCTGCCATCAAGGTAGCAATTTGCAATCCTTCTACACCGTATTGGGCTGTAATGCCTGATAATACAACAATAAAAGCACCTGTTGGCCCAGCGATTTGTAATCGACTACCACCAAACAGCGAAACAGCTAACCCAGCAATAATAGAAGTGTAAATTCCTTGTTCAGGTTTAACGCCAGATGCAATAGCGAATGCCATAGCAAGAGGTAATGCAACAACACCGACAATCACGCCAGCAACAAGATTATTTAGCCAATATTTTTTTTGTAATAGCCCGGCTTTATAGGCTTCTTGGATTGCAAACATAAGTAAAGTTTAGAAGGACAAATAAGGCGATATTATAAAACAGAGTGGATCTTTCTCAAATAAATTAACAGAAATTTAGTGGGATAGTGCGATTAGATTTTATAGATTAAAGATAATTTAAATATAAAAAGTACTAGTTATAACTCTTCGTGAGGAGTAGAATGAATTATGTTAAGCATATGTTAATTATTACTTAAAATTAAGTAATTTTAAGTAATTGAAAAAAGAAGCGTATTCTTAAGATACGTGCTTATGTCACAAACAAACTAAGGAAGTTTGTATCTATGTCTACCTATTATTTCCTACCTACTCGTAATGTCTTTGGTGAAGGTGCTGTAAATGAAGTTGGCGATTTAATGCTTTCACTTGATGCTCATTCAGTGATGATTGTTACTGACAAGTTTTTGGCAAAATCTGGTATGGCGGATCAGGTTGTTGCAATTTTAGCAAAAAGCAATATTAAGTCAGTCGTTTTTGATGGGGCAGAGCCTAACCCAACAGATAAGAATGTCGAAGCTGGTGTTGATTTCTTTAAACATCATGACTGCGAAGGTATCATTTCACTCGGTGGTGGTTCTTCTCACGACTGTGCAAAAGGGATCGCACTTGTCGCTTCTAATGGTGGTCGCATTCACGATTATGAAGGTATTGATAAAGCGACAAAAGATATTATGCCATTATTAGCAATCAACACCACTGCGGGTACCGCGTCTGAAATCACCCGTTTCTGTATCATTACTGACGCTTCTCGTCACGTCAAAATGGCAATTGTGGACTGGCGCGTTACACCAAAAGTTGCTGTGAATGATCCTGAATTAATGAAAGGTATGCCACCTTCACTTACAGCAGCTACTGGTATAGATGCTTTGACTCACGCAATTGAAGCTTATGTTTCTTCAGCAGCAAATCCATTAACTGATACGGCAGCATTGAAAGCGATTGAAATGATCTATCGTTATTTACCTAAAGCAGTTGCAAACGGTGATTATATGCACGCACGTGACAAAATGGCTTATGCACAATATCTTGCTGGTATTGCCTTTAATAATGCTTCACTCGGTTATGTTCATGCTATGGCACACCAACTTGGTGGTTATTACAACCTTCCTCACGGCGTTTGTAATGCTATTTTATTACCATACGTTGAAGAATTTAATATCATCGGTAATATGAATCGTTTCCGTGATATTGCGGAAGCTATGGGAATTAATACTAAAAATATGACAACAACTGCTGCGGCACAAGCTTGTATCGATGCAATTAAATTAATCAACCGTCAAATTGGTATTCCAGCGAATTTACGTGAACTTGGTGTTAAACCAGAAGATTTTGAAGTTATGGCTCAAAATGCACAAAAAGACGTTTGTTGTTTAACAAATCCACGTAAAGCAACTACGGCTCAAGTGATTGAAATTTATCGTCGTGCTTATGAAGGGGAATAACCTTTATCAGTGAGTACGTTGAAAAGAAGAAAGGCATCTATTC